>JAHDEN010000141.1 GCA_020628815.1 Chloroflexota bacterium
AGTTGTTTGAGCTCGTTCTTTGGCAGGGTGGCAACATCGGTCCCATCAAAAATCACAGAGCCAGAAGTTGGCTCGATGAGTCGTAAAATTGTACGGCCGGCCGTTGTTTTGCCACATCCAGACTCTCCCACCAATCCAAGAGATTCCCCTTCATAAATGTGAAAGCTAATATCATCTACCGCTTTTACCCAACCCGTGGTGCGTTGCAGTAAACCAGATTTAATAGGGAAATGCTTTTTGAGATTTTTAACCTCAACTAGAACCTTTTTCTTTTTAGATGCTTCGCTCACGAATTCCCCCCATTAGAGTTAATTTTTGATTCTGAATTTGGTTGGTCATATAGCCAGCAGCGGGCTTCATGATTTTCAGAAATTGTTTTTAAGACCGGGTCTTCGACCTTGCATATTTCTAAATTGTTTTCAATTCGTGCTGCGCAACGAGAAGCAAACTTGCAGCCGGTTGGCAGGTTGATCAGGTTTGGAACTGATCCTGGAATAGAAACTAACTCGCGGTCTACATCGCCTAAAACGGGCGTTGCTCCAATAAGGGCGGCCGTGTACGGATGCTTAGGATTTTCAAAAAGTTCATTTACCTCAGCGGTTTCAACAACCCGGCCGGCATACATCACCACAACCCGATCACACAGCTCAGCAACCACACCCAAATCATGTGTGATCAAGATTACCGCCGTGTCCATTTGAGACTTTAAGCCTCGAATCAAGTCTAGAATTTGAGCCTGAATTGTCACATCTAAGGCTGTGGTTGGCTCATCGGCAATCAGCAGTTCTGGCACACAAGCCAGCGCCATCGCAATCATAACCCGCTGAGCCATGCCACCAGACATCTCGTGAGGCCATGCATTAAACCGATCTTCGGGGGATGGAATACCAACTAACGAAAGTAATTCAATAGCCCGATTTTTAGCTTCATCTTGATTCATGTTCTGGTGAACGTGCAGAACCTCTGTAATTTGGTCACCAACTTTAAAAACCGGATTGAGCGAACTTTGAGGCTGTTGGAAAATCATGGAAATCCGATTTCCACGTATCTCAGATAGCTCGGTCTGTGTCATCTCGGCTAAATTTTGACCATCAAAATTTACTTCACCTTCGACAATGCGGCCGGGACTAGAAACAAGCCCCATGATTGAAAGTGAGGTGACGCTTTTGCCGCAGCCCGACTCGCCTACAATGCCCAGTACTTCACCACGATTGACGTTGAAACTAACGCCATCAACGGCCCGAACCACACCAGATTCAGTAAAAAACTGGGTTTTTAAATTGTCGACTTCAAGAATTTTTCTTTCTTTTTCCATTCACATATCCAAACGACCTTAGAGGTCTATTTATTATTCGTTGAATTCTACGCTCTCAACTAAAAGCTTAAAATTTAATTGATTTGCTTCCCAATCTTCAGGTGGGGCGGTTGCTGAGAAAATATAGACCGCGCCACTTTCGGCTTCTGCACCGACAATCCACGCCTCTTGGGAAATTTCATTTTCCTCTGGGTCAGCCTCATAATTCATGCGAATCTTTTTTGCGGGCTGGCCGTTTAGCTCGAAATCGACCGTGTCTTCTAAGGTAATGTAGCCGTCTCGTTTGGGCCCAAAATCAAGGTAGTGATTAAATTCACCTTCTAAATTTCCATGAACGCTGATGACAGGCACGCGCAAAATCGCCATGAGTGGCCCGGGTTCGTCCCCAACAACGGTTTCTGTAGGGCCAACGGCCATAAAGTTTTGTTGCGGGATAATAACTAACCAGTCTGAGGGGTAGAGGAAATCAATCGCAGCTTGATTTTCATGCTGCTTCATCCTAACTTCAGCTGGAAGATCAACCGATGCCCCGTCGGGAGCTGTAGCTTCAGTTTCAGCAGGTGGTGGTGTGCCACAGCCGGCCGCGAGCAAAGCTAAAGCCATGGCCATAAGCAAAAACCTAAATGTTACTGTTTTTTTCAAATGAGAATTGATCAAGACTTGCCTATTTTAGTTTCGGATCTAGAGCGTCGCGCAAGCCATCACCAATGATGAATACACACAAAACGGTTATGGTGATCATGATGCCGGCGGGTAAGATCAGATAGTACTTATCTGGCTCAAAAACATATTGCTGTGATTTAGTCAGCATGTTGCCCCAAGTGGGAGTAGGCGGCCGAACACCAAAGCCGATAAAGCTTAAAATCGCTTCTGCCAACATCAAGTTTCCAATTGTTCGCGTGGCTACGATGATGACTGTGGGGATAACGTTGGGCAAAATGTGCTTCATGATTGTGTACATGCTAGAAGCACCCAACGCTGTAGAAGCCATGACGTATTCTCTTTCGCGCAAAGAGTAGACTTGGCTCCGCACGAGCCGTGTTGTAAACGGCCAAGATGTGAATCCGAAAATCAGAACCAAAATGGGCGGTGTAATATCAAACAGTGCCCCCAGAATCAGAAATATATAAAGCTGAGGGATTGCGTTGAGCGTATTGATTAACCACATAATGGTATCGTCAACAATACCGCCAAAGAACGCTGCAATCATTCCCAGTGCAATTCCAATGGTTAGGATAAAGACGGCGCTAAAAAAGCCAATACTTAGCGAAATACGAGCCGCATAAATTAACCTTGCAAACTGGTCTTGCCCAAGATCATCGGCGCCCAACCAATGCTCAGCGGATGGCGGTTCGAACTGAGCAAGCAAATCTGTATCAAACGGGTCTACGTCTAGCGCATTACTAATTGGCGTTGTTAGCAGCGAAGTGATTAAGATCAATAACAAAACAAATAACGCCACCATTGTTAATTTGTCTCTTCGAATTCGGATTAAGGCGATTTGCCAAAATGAGAGTGGCGCCTCATCGAGTAAAGCTTCTTTTTGATTTTCTTCTCTTAAAAGTTCTTGGATCGATGCTGGTGATGGGTTTGGAGTTGTCATTATAAAATTCCTCTAGCTAAGTCTGACCCGTGGGTCAACCAAAACCAACAAAACATCCGTAATTAAATTGCCCGATATGACCAATACGGCCGAAATGACTGTGACCGCCATAACAACCGGGAAATCGCGTTGGGATAGAGCTTCTAGAATCATCCGCCCCATGCCTGGCCAATTGAAGATACGTTCGACAACGACAGAGCCACCCAGCAATGCTGTAATCGATGGTCCCAGAATCGTGACGATTGGGATCAGTGCGTTACGAGCTGCATGTTTAAAATAAACTTTGAAGTTGCTCAAACCCTTCGATTTCGCTGTGCGAACATAATCTTGCCCAAGTACTTCTAGCGTTTCAGCCCGCATATAACGAGACATCAGTGCGATCCAACCGACGCCTAAAACAACCGTGGGTAATATTAAATGCTGGATGCGAACCCAAAGGTTTACGGTTTCAGCACTTCGGATTGGAACCATGCCGCCTAACGGTAATATGCCCCACCTCACCCCAAACAAAATAATAAGGAGAATCCCCAGAAAGAATGAGGGGACAGAATCAAATATGACCGACATAAACCGTATGACATTGTCTGTAAGTTTCCCCCTAAATATGGCGGAAACGACGCCAAGGACAATCCCCATGAAGGTTCCGATAACCATCGCCCCCAAGGTTAACTGAAGCGTAGGCCCGATTTTTTCGACATACATTTCAAGGACCGGCCGGTTTTTGCGGATTGACGTACCAAAATCGCCAAAAATAATCCCATCATTTGGGCATTCACCGCTCCAGTCACCCACCATATAAAAGGTGTATTGTTGCCACAGCGGGCGATCTAAGCACAAGTGAGAGCGTAATCTCTCTTTGTCTTCTGCCTTAAACGAAGGATCGAAATAAAACATGTCGATCGGGTCACCGGGCGAAAATTGAATCATTAAAAAAGTAATGATCGTTACGCCTAATAGGGTTGGTATCGTCTGTAATAGACGTCGAATTAGATACGTTGTCATATAAGGGTCACATCCTTTTAGAAGAATACAGATACTGCATCACGTACTTCAACTTTTCTTAATTTAGCCGGTCTCTAAACATTAAGAGCTGTCCCAAGGGTAAGGTTATACCCTTGGGACAGCTCTTAATATTGCACAGGTGATATTTCTAAACGCTTAAAACGCATGATTTTTTATTTTACTGCAATGAATTAAAAATAAATGAAAAAAGGCAGGGTAGAGAATTTCTACCCTGCCTGAGGGTTCAACTAAAGCTGAATATTACTCAGCTGTAATAGCCCAATCTTGGATGTTGTAACGGAATGCCCAAGGGTTTGGATCGATGTTGATTAAACGATCACGCCAAACCGCATTTGCCAAACCTACATACAAGAAGTTGTAAGGAACGTCGTTGTAAATTTCTTCTTGGTTGCTGTAGTAGAAAGGAGCACGCTCGCTTTCAACACAACCAGGAACAGCTTTACCGGCCGCCAAGTTCGCTTCTACTGTCTCGTTGTAGTAAGAAACAAAGTTGAAACCAGCGCCAACTTCGTCATTTAGATACGAGAACTGGCTGCTGTCATCTGGATCTGGAGCACCACCGCCGAAGCCGATGATAACTACGTCATAGGTTTGTCCGAGAAGTTTTTCAACTACGGTACCGAACTCGATGAACTCGAGGGTAACGTCGAAGCCGATTTCATCAAGGGTGTCTTTCATCAAGATACCGATGTTTTCACGGGTTTCGTTACCAGCGTTGGTCAACAAGTTGATTTCTAGGCGTTGGCCGTCTTTTTCAAGAACTGCAACGTCAGCGTCGTTGGTTGAAGAACCAGCAGCCCATCCGCCGTCGGCTAGGATTTGAGCAGCAAGCTCTAAGTCTTGTGCATATGGCTCGATGTCGTTGTTGTACGCCCAGCCGATTGATGGCCATACGTTAGCAACAGTTGGACCACCTTGACCGAATGCAACTTTGTTGATGATTCCGGTGTAGTCGATTGAGTTAGCCATAGCTTGACGAACTTCTAGGTTACCCAAAACTGGATGCGGATCTTGCGCCAACGGTGGCTCACCTTCGGTGTATGCGCCGTCGCCGTCTAGGTCATCCCAACCATTTTGTGGATTGTCTGGGTTAGCTAGGTTGTATCCAACAAATGTGTATCCGTTGGTGAACCATTTTTTCATGTTCAAGTCTTCGCCAGAAGCGATACGAGCTTCAACTACAGAAACGAATCCAGGAGCAACGCTTGTTTGGTCGATTTCACCAGCCAAAAGGCCTGCGAATTCAGCTGATTGATCTGCATATACTTTGTAAATCCAGCTATCAACGTTTGGAGCACCGTTCCAGTAGTCTGGGTTAGCATCTAAACGAACGAAGTCGTCAGGTACCCACTCACCAAATGCGAATGGTCCGTTTGTTACGGTTGGAGCTGTGTTTTCAGCATTTTCAGGGATGTTTAGAGGATCGCTTTCGTAAACGTGTGCTGGGATCAGACCTTGGGTCGCAACGTTTGCTGGAATTGTACAGTCAACTTCAGCTAAGTTTAGAGTTAGGGTGCTGTCATCAATGACTTCCCAATCTGCAACGTTTGCAAAGTTTGAACGACGTGGAGAAGCTACTTCTTCAGTGTTGATTGCGTCAAAAGTAAACGCTACGTCATTTGCGGTAACGGGGGTGCCGTCTGACCAGTTAATGCCATCGTTGATGGTATAGGTGACTTGAAGACCGTCGTCAGAGGTTTCCCAAGTTGCGAAGTTAGGAACAACTGCGCCTGAGAATGGGTCCAAGGTAGCCATACCTTCAAACATAAGGCTGTAATTGGTTGATGAAGCGTTGTCACTACCCAATACTGGGTTCAATGTGCTGATGTCAGCAAATGATGACTCAACAATCTCTCCACCTTGTGGATCAGGAACTTCAGTAGCTTCAACAACAACGGTAACTTCTACCTCTACCATTTCGCCTTCTACTTCCACTTCTACTTCTTTAATTACTTCTTCTACGATTGTTTCGGTAGTTACGCGAGTAACCTCAACCTCTACAACCTGTGGCTGACAAGCAGCAAGTAATGCTAATGACATTAGTGATGTCATTATCCAGAACATACGTTTAATTGACATATTCATCTCCTCATTTACTATTTCTGGAATTTTTTTGTCCAATAAGACACAAATTTTGGTCTCACCTAGGCTTCCTCCATCAATTGATTTTTGAAGTATATTAAACCGGATGAACAGGTGCAAACAATGCTGGGTAAACTCGTATGCTTTGCTAATTAGATGTGACTATGGCGTCTTGACCGTCTGTACCCCTTATGATAGACTGCATTATGTCAATCTGACTGCTTTTTAGACACCAGCCAAAGTATTACTTGGAGTCCCTTTTAATGATGTACAAATCCAACTTCAAATTTGTTATTTTTGCAAGTGCATTGATCACTTTATTGCTTTTATCGGGGTGCGGCTTGAACCAGCGGAGCGCAGCTTCTGACCCCCCTGTAGTGGCCGAGCCATTGCAAGGTGGAGATGCCGCGACGACAGATGGTGGAGACGGGCAAAATGCCGATGGCGGTCAGCAAGCGGTTGACCAGACAAATACTGATACAGCTACAGATCAAACGCAAACAGATCAAGCTGGTGGTGATCAAGGTGCGGCCGAAGGCGGCGACCAAGCAGGTGGTGAAGCAACTGACCAACAAGCTGGCGGAGAAGCCGGTGGCGAACAAGCGGTAGATACCCCAAGAGAAGACGAAACTCAAACCACTGATCAAGCGGCCGAACAGCAACCTGAGCCAACTCCAATTCCACCAGAACCAACCCCGGTTCCAACTGCTGCCCCGGTAACAACTAACGGTGGTAAACACACTGTAACTGCAGGGCAAACCTTATTCTCGATTGCCCAGTCATACGGTTTATCAATCCAAGAACTGGCTGCGGCCAACGGAATCGTGAATACGAATGTTTTGGCTGTGGGTGAAGAGCTGGTAATCCCAGCACCGGGAACCGTTGTCATACCAGAGACTGCGTCTGTTCATATTGTTCGGTACGGGGACACGATGTTCAATATTGCTCAGCGATATGGTTTAACGGTAGAAGCGTTGGCCTTGCACAACAATATTTCAAACATTAACCGGATTGACATTGGCCAAGAAATTAAGATTCCAACCAATTAATATTTGAAACGGCCGGCCGTTTGAATCAGCCTGGCAAACTTTCAGCTTTAGATAATAATTAGAGGCCGCTCGGATTTTCCGGCGGCCTTTTTATTTTCCCCCCTTCAATATTGATTAAAAGATTAGATTAATGAGAAATATGTCTGACGAGAACAACCCATCTGCAAAAGAATCGAACGAAGATAAACCTGTAACAAGGCCAGAAGACAAAAAAGTAGTTACCAAGCATTCAATTAAGCTCAATGGTAAAAAAATAAACTACACGGCCGAAGCTGGCACCATCATTATTTACGATGAAGAGGATAAAAAATCGCCTCAGCCAAAGGGGGAGATTTTTTATATCGCTTATACGGTTGATGAGCCGAAAGAGAAAAAGAATCGGCCGGTTACGTTCTCGTTCAATGGAGGGCCCGGCTCTTCATCAGTCTGGATGCATTTAGGGTTGTTGGGGCCGCGTCGGGTACCGATGAACGATGAAAACAATGAAATGATTCGGCCGCCGTACCATGTTGAGGACAACGAGTTTTCAATATTAGATCAGACAGATTTGGTTTTTATAGACCCGGTGGGGACCGGTTTTAGTCGGCCGGTTGAAGGCGAAGAGGGTGGGCAATTTTGGAATTTCACCAAAGACATAGAATCTGTAGGTGAATTTATACGGATGTATACCACCCGTAATCAGCGTTGGTCTTCTCCCAAGTTTTTGATTGGGGAGAGCTATGGAACCACCCGCGCAGCAGGTTTGTCCGGCTATCTTCAAAATCGGCACGGCATGTTTTTGAATGGAATCATGCTTGTCTCGGTTATTTTAAACTTTCAAACCGCGCGCTTTGAAGCTGGAAATGATTTGCCGTATCCACTGTTTTTGCCGACTTATGCGGCAACCGCCTGGTACCACAAAAAGCTTCAGTCTCCCTATCAGTCGATGCCTTTGGATGAATTCTTGACCGAAGTGGCGGATTTTGCAGAGTCTGACTATACGGTTGCACTGATGCGGGGTGCCAAGATGAGTGAAGATGAACGGAGCTTTGTGATTCAACGCTTGGCCGCGTATACAGGGCTATCACCGACCTATCTAAACCAAACAAAAATGCGGATCAATATCCACCGCTTTTGCCGTGAGTTGTTGCGGGATGAGGAGAAATCGGTCGGCCGTTTAGATAGCCGCTTAACCAGCTACAACAGGGATGAGGCAGGTGAAACAAACGAATTTGATCCAGCCTTCCCGATTATTACCGGTGTTTATTCAGGCAGCTTAAACCAATATTTGCGCGAGGAATTGGAGTTTGAGTCTGACCTGCCTTATGAAATTTTGAGCTTTAAAGTCTTTCCTTCTTGGAAATACACTAAGTTTATGAATTCGTATGTGAATACGGCCGAGACGTTACGTAGTGCGATGACTCAAAATCCCCATTTGCGAATTTTTGTGGCGAATGGGTACTATGATTTGGCTACACCGTTTTTTGCAACTGAATACACCATGAATCATTTAGGCTTGAAAGATCATCTGATGAAAAACATTACGATGTCGTATTATGAAGCAGGCCACATGATGTACATTCATCCGCCATCTTTGGCTAAGTTACGGGGCGACCTGATCGCCTTTTTGGCAGAGTCTGTTTAGATGTAGGTTCTAAATTCGGCTATCGTTTGGTTTCGCGCTTGACGATAGTCGAAACGGTTGAAATAAACTCGCTGCCGAGTGGGGGAAGGCTGAAACCGGGCCGGGTCGCAAGAACCACATCCCACGGCCAATTTAGATCGGTGATGTCGATTGTTTGAAGCCCGGCCGCATGGGCAACCCGTTCGGGAATGAACGTTAGGGAGTCTGGCTGCGTCATCATGGGCAATGCGACAGAAAGTGGGACTTTGATAAACGGCCGGGGAGAGTCTGCTAGCTCACGATAACTATTGATCCAAGCTTCAAACGCGGTTCCCCAGCGGGGCAAGATGATGCGCCAAGCCCAAATATCTTCGATATCAACTTTGTTGTTTTGAACGGCCAGTGGATGGCTTGGATGGGCCGCAACAACAATCCGGTCACGGATACGCATTAAAATTTGTGTTTGGCGGATTAGATGGGGGAAAACGGCCGTAAAAACGATGTCCAAAACCCCATCCAGTAAATGCTCTACCAGCAGGGCTGAGTGGCCTGTTTCAACTGAAAGTTCTGAATGGGGAAAGCGGGTATTAAAGAGGGTGACCACTTGGGGCATGAGGTAGGTTGATACCGACATAGGGCAACCCACGTTGAGGCGGCCGGTAAATCCATCCTCAGCGATTTTTAGCGCATTTTCCCCGGCTTCTGCAATGCCAATGATGCGTTCGGCGTAAGGCAGAAATGTTTTCCCAGTGTCTGTTAGTTCGATCGGTCGTTTGCCTCGCTTAAACAGTGTGACCCCCAAATCGATTTCGAGCTGTTGTATGCGAGAACTAAGAGAAGGTTGTGACAAATTTAGCCGCTCGGCCGCATGTGTAAAGCTCCCTTCTCGAACGACCGCTATAAATGCTTCTAGCTGTCGGAATTCCATACAGTAACTGTAGACAATTTTCAGATTGAGGCAAATAGAACGGGAATATTCTCGTTATCCTGCTAAAGAATGGGACCGGACCAATGATTTAATCTGTTTTTGCTGTATAATTCTGCAACTTATGTCCGAAGAAGATTTCCGACCATCAGATAGCTTTGTCAGAGCGATCAACGAGCAATTAAATCAATTTGATCTAGATCGAATTGTGAACATGCCTGTCAGCGGTTATTCACTTGAAGAAGTGACCGATGCATACAATGCTGCTCGAGCTGACTATGTGATTCCGATGCCGATGACAACCGCGCAGCTACAAGAGTTTGTCGATATTTATGACATCAACTTGTCAGCGTCATGTGTAGCGGTCGATACGGTGATGTCACGAATTGTTGGTTTGGGGTTGTTGGGGCTACGGTCCGGCCGGGCTTGGATCTCTCGCTTCGGTGTTTTGCCTAACTCTCGTAAAAATGGAGTGGGAAAAATTTTGATGGAGCAGCTGATTAAATCCGCTAAGCAATACGGTGCCAACGAGATTGCGATGGAGATGATCAGTACATATGAAGATGGGATTGCGCTGGCAGAAGAGCTTGGTTTTGAGTCCAATAGGACTTTCATTATCGGCCGTCGTCCCCCCGAAACCACCATTCATGGCGTGCCCAAAAAGCTGAAAGGTGTGACCCATGTGCAGGGGAAAGAGGCACTGGCGTGGCTCAAAGATCGCAGCGGCCGGATTGACTGGCACAACGACTTGATTACGTTTCGACATATTTCTGAACGCTTAGAGGGGATTGATTATCAAGTTGAAGATGAATTTGGGTTGCAGCACGGCCGCATCGTTTTTGAAGATCGAAAACTCCAACTGAATCGAGTGAACGTTCAAGTTATTGAAGGGGATACGATTCGGGTAACAGAAGGGATGCTAAGCCTGTTACATGCGTTGTACCCACGGCGTGATGCAATTGTAGAAAATATTGATGTAGAGGGAGATCTGTGGGCCGCATATAAGGCGGTGGGCTACTTTGAGTCATTCCGCCGGATCGAATATATCAAAAAACTTTAACCGGTTTTAATTTCGTAAAACTGAGAGAGGGCAGCTTAGAGGCGGAGCCATCAATCCTGCAAATCCATTGTTTCTTGCCCAAATTCTAGCCCGCACCTCATCTTCATAATATGGGGGTGGCTGTAAATAGAGCCGTTGTGAGCTGTTTTCTCGTGTTCCGTTCACCACACATTGACTGGGTGTTGGGGGCTCAGTTCCGTCTTGCAGAGCTGGTTGACTTATCTCTTGTGCGGCCTCGGCCGGTAATGGCAAGATGTTGAGGGTCCATGCCCCTGGGTTTGCGGCCGGATCGGTGGGGTAACCAAAACGACCAACTGTACGAAACGGAGAGTTAGAGATCATCGGCTCCTGCCGTTCGGCCGTGCATGATGTAGACCCTGTCCCCCTGGGTAAGCAAACTGTTTGATCAACAATATTACTCGGTCTGCCAAAGCTATATTCTGGGACCAGCCCATTGTGTAGCAATGACTCAGTAAATCGATTGTTGAGCTGGATTTCGTCCATGATGGCGGCCCACATCGGGGCAGGGCCGCTTAATCCAGATGTGTTGACCATCGGGGTGCTATCGCTGTTCCCCATCCAAACCCCCACAACAACGCCAGGGGTGTAGCCAATGGTCAAATTATCACGAAAATCGTTGGTTGTGCCGGTTTTGACCGCCACGGGATACGAGCGTTGGAGAGCGCTATTTGCCCCCATTTGAGGCGTACGTGCCCGATTGTCGTTCAGCATATCGCTAATTAACCATGCGATTGAGGGATCAACGATTTGGTTTGATGGGCTGCGTCGTTTATTAATGTCATAGATCGGCCGCCCCAGATTGTCTTGGATCGACAGAACTGAGTTTAAGCGGCTGTATCGGCCGCCCGCCGCGAGGGTACCGTAGGCGTGGGTTATTTCTAACAAGGGGACTTCGCCACCCCCCAAAGTCAAAGAAAGGCCGTAGTAATCGGGCGATTGCGTTAGGGATTGAAGCCCCATTTGGCGACCGGTTTGCATCACGGCCGATATCCCCACATCCCGCGTGAGCTGTAACGGGGGGATGTTGTAGCTGTTGGCCAAAGCGTCCCGCATCAATACAGGGCCAACAAAGCGGTTGTCATAGTTTTTCGGTTTCATGGATGAACCATCATTTGAGGTTAGCTCGATCGGTACATCCCAAAGCACATCGGCCGGCCCCCAGCCTTTTTGCATGGCGGTTACATAGGTGATTGGTTTAAACGTGCTGCCCGGTTGCCGAGGTGCCAAGGCCATATTGACTTGGCCATCAATCGCTTCGTTAAAATAATCGAGCGATCCAACCATCGCCAGAACTTCACTTGTTTGTGGCTTTAAAATCACAACGGCCGCGTTTGTCGCATTGTGTCCCGGTCCCCAAGCGGCTAACCGCTGTCGTGCCGCTTGCTCTGCCATTAACTGCATTTCAAGATCAAGCGAGGTGACAACCTGCCATCCGCCACGTTCTAGCGCTTGGGCGCCATATTTCTCTTCGATTTGTTTCTGAACATACAAGACAAAATGGGGCGCGTTGCGCAATTGATTGCTGTCGGCCGCCTTAAACTCAAACGGTTTTACGTTGAGGGGTTCTAACTTTGCCGCTACTGCGGTTGCCTCGTCAATAAAGCCGTCTCCCACCATTAAATCTAAAATAAAATGCTGTCGCTCGATAACGCCCCAGTGGTTGGTGTATGGATCCCAGCGAGTGGGTGCTTGTGGTATGGCGGCTAAATAGGCGGCCTCGGCCAGCGTAATACTTTCAACCGGCTTGCCAAAATAGGATTGAGCTGCGGCCGAAATTCCGTAAGCACGATTGCCGTAGTAAATCTCGTTTAGATAAAGGGCCAGAATCTCCTCCTTGGTCTTGCGCGTAGTCAGCACAAAGGCGAGCAGGATTTCTTTTACTTTTCGATCATAAGCGGTGGCAACACGATCTTCGTAATCAAACACAACGTGGCGCACTAACTGTTGGGTGATGGTGGACGCTCCGACGGGGCGGCCGTCGTTTTGACTATTGGCCCACACAGCGGCCCCAATTGCGGCCGGATCAACCCCATAATTCTCCCAAAATGTGTCATCTTCAACCGCAACGGTGGCCTGTTTAATATTTTCAGGGATTAGGTTCCATGTCAGCGCCTTGCGTTGCTCAGCGACAGGTAGCTCAAAAATTAGGCGGCCGAAACGATCATAGAAACGGGGAGTACCACCGGCCGCAGATTCGTAATTTTCTAGCTCAACTATTGCTGTTTCAAGCTCGCTTCCCAAAAAGTACCAAAGCGATCCTAAAACCGTAATTAGTATCACCAGTCCAAAAATCGCTCCCCACAACAGGAAATCGATCATACGCCCTAAGAAATTCTTTTTCTTACCCCTTTTTTTGGATCGTCGTGACCTTTTTGGTTCATCTGGGCCATATTTACCTAAAAATTCGTAGTCGGACATAGTAAATATAGTTTACATGATTTAAAAAGCTTTTGATTTCGTATATGATTCCAAAACATGTTTGAACGGATAAAAAGTGCTTACGTTGAGCCACACAACACTATTAAGGTTGAACCGCAAAAAGTAATTGTGTCTATCATTTTTGGGCTGGTCTTTGCTGTATTGAACTATTTTGCATTTTCACTTGCCCCATACGATCTCGATTTCCAATGGTCAATCCATATGGCTCGGGATTTCGTTGCAGGCGTTGATCCCTATGATATCGATGCTTCAAACCAGATTGTGCCTTATCCTCTGCCTGTTATCTTAGTTGGATTGCCTCTTTTGCCGTTTAGCCCGGCTGTTGCAAGCGGGATTTTTGTGGGCTTTGCTGTCTTTTTAATTGTGCTCGGCCTATTTATGAAGGATGAGTTTTGGCGCTATCCCTTATTATTCTCAGCTCCTTTTATCGGCGCCACGATGATTAGAGCACAGTGGGGGCCGATTTTAATTGCTGCTTGGATGTTTCCCATCATTGCCCCTTATTTTGTGTTGGTTAAACCTCAAAATGCGTTGCCAGTCGCTTTGGCAAAATGGCATTGGAAAGGCGTAATTATTTCAGCTGTTATTCTAGCAATTACTCTCATTATCGACCCAACATGGCCGATCAGGTGGCTTTCAAAATCAGTAGACTTTGAATATTTTATTCCAGTGTTTGTTTTGCCTTTAGGCCCGCTGATCTTAGTATCGATCAGATATTGGAAACAGGCTGAAGGACGCCTGCTTTTTTTGATGTCGCTGATGCCTACCCGGGCCGTTTATGATTTAACTTTATTGTGGGTGATTCCAAAAAACAGGTATCAAGTATGGGCCCTAACCCTATTAAGCTGGGTATATCCAATTGTTTCGTTTCAGGGTGCATTTGCCGTGCGGCCTGGATGGACAATTCCATTTCTGTTTTTGCCTGCACTCGCATGCCTGATCTGGGAAAATGACAAAGACATTTTACCGAATTGGGTATTGCATAGGCTCAATAAAACACCGGCGGAATGACTATTTATTAATAAATACCGGCAAATTGCCTAGTGCAACAACGTGTGACCAGTCCGCGTCACCCTCAGTGAAAACGGCCGCAATGTCCGCGGTTTCACCTCCGGCCGCATCTACGACCTTTTGCATCCCTTTAAGCGTACTGCCGGTGCTAACAACATCATCAATAACAATGACTTTTTTGCCTTTGATAAGATGATGATCTTTCTCATCTAGGAAAAGCGTTTGGGTTGAGCCGGTTGTTATTGAGACAGTTTCTGCGCTAATCGCTTCTCCCATGTAGCTTTTATATGCCTTGCGTAAAACAACATAAGGCAACCCCATTAGTGCGCTCATTTCATACACGAGCGGCATAGACTTCGCTTCGGCCGTCAACAGCACCGTCCCTTCAGAATCTTGCAAGCGCTCGGCCAAGACGGCCGCAGATGCTTTGACGACATGTGTGTCACCCAGCATGTTAAAGATTGCGATGGTTACACCGGGTGCAACTTCAAAGAGAGGTAAGTGGCGTGTTAGGCCAGCGATTTCTACAGTGTGTGTTTTACGTTCAGACATAATGGTTAATTTTTAAAATCAAATAGTTAAATTGGATAAATCCCGTGGGGTAGTTTAGCGAGCTTAGACTAAAAAATCTAACTTAGAATTTGAATTATTCGTCGTTCTGGCTCACGTCATCTGGTACGCCAAATGTAATCTCAGGAAAATGTTGATCAGGTTGAGTCAAAAAATCGGCCGGAGCTGTTCCTTTTAGATGAATATCAAAAAACGAGCGAACAAATTTGCGATTGATCTCTTGTCCTCGATACGGATCGATACCACCTGAAAAGCCAAACCGTTTGGTTAGTGGGGATAAAAATGGGATGTCTGCGAAATCATAGTGTCCCGTGTTGGCCACTGTTGCCCAAGATGAGCTTGCAGAGTTTTGTCGTATTCGCGAATGCGATTGGTGTTAATCGTTTTAGGCCAAAATTCTGACATTAAAAAGTAGGTCGGTGTTGGACTACCGGCCGCAATAACATCGTCCGGTGTGGGGCCAAGCCACGCATCTAGCCCCATGGTTGCTTTGCACCGAGAATCTTGTGCGCATACGTTTAAAGCAACGCCACCCCCTGTTGAGTGGCCAAATACACCTAAGTTTTCTAAATCTAATCGGCCGTTTAAAAGATGTGTTGCGTCAATCTGCTGTGCTTCGAGCTGATCGATTATGAATTTGATATCGCCGCCCCATTGGTCACCCAACTTTAAACCGGTTTCACGTAAGACTTCTCCGGTACCAATTAAGGTGTCTGGATTATGAAAGACGATCCGGCCGTCGGGGAAAATTGTGACTGCACTTCCGTAAGAGTGGGACATTGAGACAACGATGTATCCATGGCTGGCCAAATCTTCCATGATGGTGGTGCTTTGCCCGCGAAAGCTGTTGTACCCGTGCGAAAAGATCAAAATTGGGAATTGACCATCGGCTGGGGATCGGTTAACAAATGAGTTGGTTTGAATTAAATCAACGTGATCAAGAACAAAAAATGGTAAGCCCAAGCGCCCTGCAATGCTGCGGGATGCTTTGCGGCCGGTTGGAATATATTCAGCACGCTCCCCAGCTGGTGAGTTTGGATCGGCCGGGTACCAAGTTTGTGTCACAAACGTTCTGGATTGAGCTGGATCATCCCCATAGATTTCTTTTCGTTCCGTATCTGTCCAAACTTCGCTCAGTGTTCCGACCGGGTAATTGCCGGTTGGCGTTGGAAAGTGGCGGATTGGGAAAAGAAAAGGTGGGAGTATAAATAAGACGGTTAGCAGAGCTAGAAGGCTGATCCCAACCCATCCTAGCCACCCACGATCACCCATGGGGAACAGCCAAATTAGTGAGATGATCACAAACAGAATGTAAAGGGGGACCATTTGCCAGCGGTACTGTTCAACCGCAAAATGCAAAATCAAAATAATCAGACCGGCCGATGCAAGAAAAACTGCCGGTCTCGATGGGTTTCGAACCGGTGCTGGTAAGAAAAGTCCAATCATTAAGATAACCGTTACAACTGTAAAAATCGTTTCTAGAATGCGCATAACGGCAATTTTGACGTGTCATTTGCCGTGGGACAAGGGGATATGTGAATGAATATCGAAATATTAATCTGGATTTGTAAATATCCCTTGATATTGGGTTTAGAGGTTTGTATACTTTCAGTCCTGTTTTCGGGGCATAGCTCAGCTTGGTAGAGCGCTCGCTTTGGGAGCGAGAG
>JAHDEN010000142.1 GCA_020628815.1 Chloroflexota bacterium
GGGCGTTGGACGCTTCGATCCATTTGTGGCCCGATGGCGTCGACCCCTACGACGATATTTACGACCTGCTGAATAATTACGATTAACACAGTTAAAAGCACAGTGCTGTTTCTAGCAATCTAAAAACAGCACTGCATTTTAAAACCAGCTATTTTGTAACAACGGGCAAATAGACGGCAAATTCCCCGGTCGGGTTATCAGGCGTGCCGGTTGGCACAGGCGTCGCCGTCACGGTTGGTTCAGACGTTGCCGTCGCCGTTGGCTCTGGCCCAGTTGGGGTAGAAGTCGACGTTGGTGTTGCGGTTGGTTCCACAGTCGCCGTGGCTACCGGTGTCTCTGTGGGGATGGTGGTTGCCGTTGCGGTTGGTTCTGGGGTCGGTGTTGCTTCTGGCGGCAGCAAATCAGCCATCGTGATCGCAAATGCATAATTACGGGTTTCAACATCACGTGGAGCGATAAACAGATTTGGCGCTTGTCCCACTGTCAAAGATGCTACATTTGCAGAACCATGCCCTACATAAAACACCTCGTCCAGAGAACCAGGAGCACCGCTGGGTTCCGGCAAACGTGCCACAATCGACCGTTGCACACCGCCTTCTGGCTCACCGTTGGCATAAGCGTCGATAAATCCGATTGCGATCGTTTCACCTGGCTGTATCGTTATTTCGCCCGTTTGCCCTTCAAGAAAATCAAACGCTTGTCCACCAATTGCGGCCGGAATGCGCGATGTCCCAATCGCTTTGACCGTAAAGTCATCGTCTCCATTCACAGTCACCACAAACGGGGTTACGGGACCACCGGTTGCCAGGGCATAAAAATCAAATTGTGACAGATACCACGTCTCGGCCGTAGCTGATTGATTGGTATACGTGTCTGATTCATTGATCACCAAGTTGGATTGCCAGCCGTCGATCCCACCGGTTGGCACAATGTTATTGCCCAACACAGTCTTATTTGGCTTAGGATTTGGGGTTGGATTCTCGGTGCCGGGGGTGAGTGCCACATGCACCGTCGCTGCCACACTCGGCACACCAGCTTGGTTAACCGCAAACAGCATCCAGTAGCCCGGAGTCATGACGTTGATATTGTCATGCGCGTCGATTGTGTACGCACCGCCACCGTTGTTGACAAAATCCAGGCTCAAGCGGCGCACGTCTGTGTTCATCTGGTGGGTGGTAGACGACAGCTTAATGATATTGAAGTCAGCTATGTCGGCCGCACCTGCGCCCGTGATGGTCACATCAAACGATTGGCTCGCCTGTACCCCATCTTTTTCGGCAGGATAGCTGCTGATCACCGGCCGGTCTGCCAATGATCCATCGGAATTAAACAAATAGGGTGGTGAATAAAACTGAAGGGTGTAGTGGTGATTAAAGTCGTCTAGATTAGGGCAATGGCCACAGTCACCACCCGCCTGCCAAATACGGCCGTCAGGCAAAAGCAATGAGGTGGAATGATAGTTATGCGGGGTGGTTAGCTCTGCCATTTCAGTCCAACTATCTGTATCACGGTCCCACAATTCGCTCGGGTACACGGTGCCGTGATCATAAAAAGTCTTGCCGTTTGAATTACCACCAGACACAAACACATCACCCGTGGGCACTTGCACCATGTTGTGGAACGCGCGATCGTAGTTCATATCGGCCGCATAGCTCGACTGAATATCTAGGTCGTTGTTGATGTCGATCAAAACGGTTGAGCGCATGCTTTCCGGATTGTCCGGCCGGCCGCCAGACACAAACAAAAGCCCCTCGTCGATCATGATCGAGTTGCCCCAATGGCGGTACACATCGTTGCCCGCACGGGTGCCTTGATTGTGAATCAACTCAGCATTTGGGTTAATTTCGTGCATGGTTGGCACCCCTCCTGAATGAAACAGGTTGCTGTTAGGCATGAGGTGCAAAAACGGATAGTAGTTACTGTTGTAAAACCCGTTGTCTGCATGCAGGGGTGACAGATCGATACCGGTTAAGGTTTCCCAACTGGTACCGGTCCAAATTTCAGGATTGTCGTATTGGAATTTATGGTCGTTGGCCGCCACGGTTGAGCCTAACGCATGGAACACCTGTCCGTCAGCCAGCGTGACCGATGTGCCATAATAATGGCCGCCGTCCATATCTTCTTCACGGTTCCATGTGTCAGATTCCCATTCAAACAGGCTAGATGCGGCTTCTGTGCCTGGCCCACCACCGGCTAAAATCAGGTCGCCGTTGGGCAACAGGGCTGGCCCCGGGCAAAAGGTATCGTGGTTGCTGGGTGCGCCACCGGCTCCACCTGACTCAGTCACTTCAAGCGTGATTGGGTTTAACACCAAAATTTCTTTACCCGGTCCAACCGCTTCACCCCCCTGCCAAAACATAACGTTGCCGTCTGGCATTTGGGCAGCTGCGATAGCCCGCTGTTCTAGTTCAAACACGTCTCCCCATTCCCCATGCACGGCCGGATTGTTTTGATCTACTTTGATAAAGATCGCTTTGTTATCAAAATCGGGCAGGGTGTCATAGGTTCCGGCCGGGTAATGTTTACACGTTTCTGCGTTGGCTAACGTTCCATCACATAAATAAGCCACATAACCCGCTTCAACTACAATCGAGCTGGCGCTTTCTTCCCCAATAGCGGTCCCAGCCAGCGGAGTAATGCCATCGGTAAAGCGCATCGATGTCCCGCTTTGGCTGGTGCCTGTGTAAAGCGTGGCACCGGCAAACAAATCATCGGCCGAAAACTGGATAGAAAAACGGTAGGTGCGTAGTAGGTTATAGGCTTGTAGCTGTTTGCCCGCGTTGGTATCAAGGATTTTTTGCCCCACAACGGCGGCCGGGGTATCTGCCGCAACAAAGCCGTCGGCAAACTCAATTAATGGACTGGGAGCCAGCCCCCAAACCTCGTCTTGTTCTAACACAAATTTGCCAGAGAAATCTTGCCCTGTAGCCGGGTTCCCATTTTCTTCGGCCGGGATCGGGTTGCCACCACCACCCCAACCAGAGCCGTCTGCATTTGCATCCATAAAGCCGGTCGCAATCTTCTCACCAGCCGCCAGCGTGAGCGATGGTGTCACATCTGCAAAAGGGAGGCTGTTAGCCCCCAAGCTGTAGCTGGATTGGGTTTTCCCTATCGCCAACACGGTGTAGTCGTTGTCGCCATCTACCCGAACTACCAATGGGGTCACTGGGTTGCCGATCT
Organism: Chloroflexota bacterium; assembly: GCA_020628815.1. Classification (GTDB taxonomy): domain Bacteria; phylum Chloroflexota; class Anaerolineae; order Promineifilales; family Promineifilaceae; genus WTJY01. Next base: position 3,181 of record JAHDEN010000142.1, read on the forward strand.
TTTTGGCATAAAAGTTAAATGTGTCGATATTAACCGCAACCGGCGCACCGCTTTTGTTGATAATCACATCTGTTTCGTTGATGAAAATACTCGGATTATGCAGGTCGGTGAAGTTGGCGTTGGTCGTATGGTCGTTGCCGAGAACGTGTGAGTAGATGCCGCTTGGCGCGGCTAACACGGCGGCCGGTTCATGCTGAACAGCATCATCCAACACGGCCGATACCAAAGATGGCACCGAAACGGCGGCGATGATCAACAAAAAAGATAGTAGGGTTAGCTTTGTGGGATTGATAGAAGCGATCCGCAGGTTATACATTTGAATGGTCCTTGTTTTTAATCTGCTGAGTAGCTTAAGTGTGTCTTTAGGCGCAGGTTAAATCGTTTGGTTAGGGAATCCAATGTATCAAAATAATCTTTATTTTTGAGTTACGGTTTAGGGCTCCGCTTTGGGATTACAGGCTTCCCTTATAAGACGCTCATCTTAAAAAGATGAGGGGATTTTATTTCTGCTAACAGGCTACGACAGGATCTCTTTCACTCGGCCGACTAAGCCGTTTTCTAGCCGCACCTTTATCCCGTGGGGATGCGTAGCCGATTTTGTCAGGATGCGGGCCACAACCCCATCTGTTAAGCGGCCGGTACGCTGATCTTGTTTTTGCACAATTTTAACCTGACAGCCAACTGTGATGTTTTCTCTCTTTGTTCCACCCATAAATCTTTCTGGTTCCTTTTTGTCTAAGTTTTAACCCGTTAAATGTACCCTACTTTACTCGATTTTCTTGAGTTGCAATTTTTTCTCACTTTTTGACATCTTATGCCAAATTTAATCTGCTACGCTCCGTTATGTCACTGGGACAGAGTGGCAAGTCAAAACGGAAAAGTCTAGAACTGAATTGAGCCAAGCAAGATAGACAAGATAGAAAGGAAGAAGGAAAAAATGAAACGCTTAGACTGGAAAATGAATCTGGCAATTTTAATAGGTGGGCTTTTTCTGCCAGCCTGTAGCCTGCTGACAAATGAGCCTGCACCTCCCATCGCGCTGCCCACAAGCGCCGATCAAGTTGGTGTACCCACGTTAGCCCCCGACCTTAAGCCAGAACCTGTTGACCCAACAGCTGCGGCGACTGAGGTCGTTGAAAACATCCCAACAGCCACAGACGTTCCACTTGATTTGATCGATCCGATCACCCCAACTGCAACCCCCACGGCCGCATCAGCCGTAGATGGCTGTGTTGCCCCGGCCCCACCGGCCGGTGTCGGCACCATTACCTACGCCGTGCAGGCTGGGGACACGCTGTTCACCATCGGCCAAAATACCCGGCCGGCCATGACGGTTGAGCAAATTGCGGCCGCCAACTGTTTAACAGATGTGAATCGGATCGAAGTTGGACAACAGTTGGTTGTGTGGGATAGCCTCCCCACAACGGGGGCCGAGCTACCGTTGACACAGGTTGTGTTTGAAAAAACAGTTATTGGTGGCTGGGACCTTTTTCAGTATATCGGCCCGCTACTGGGGTCTGAACACACCTTTGCTTTTACCGGAGAAGCTGGGAACTTCCTTACCATCGAAAACGGAGGCCCACCAGCCCAAAATCTCGTTTATAAACTGCAAAAAGCGGATGGAACGCTGATTGGTCAGTTTGATTCAACAAAGCGGGTATTCATTTCTCCAACGCTCAATGGAGCTGAATATAGACTGCCTGAAAGTGGTGCGTATGAAGTTGTTGTCGCAGGCCAACAAAATATGGCCATCGACTTTAGTATTCGGTCTGGCACAGGCTATTTCCAAGCTCAGTTAGCCGAGCCACTCCCTATTCAATTTGAAACAGGGGCAACCTCTGCTCGGATCAGCGGCAACACTCCACCGGGGTCGATCAATCAGTACAAATTTGTGGCTTTTGCAGGGCAAACTGTTCGGCTTGAACCGATAGATAGTGTAGTTGCGCTTATAATCGAAAATGGTGATCGAGTTCGGCTCAATGAACTGACTGGGGACCCGATTGAAGTTCAATTACCGGCCGATGGGGAGTACAACCTAGTTGTGTGTCACTGCTTCACAGAAGGGGTTGGAAACGGCCCGTACACCTTTGACATCGCAATTGAGGCTCAACAAACAACTCAGCCTGCACCACAGCCACCGGCGGCCGAGCCTCTGACTTTTACAGAGGCTATAAACGGAATGACCACTGCGATCGCAACCGGCAATATCGATTCATCTGGGACAAAAACGTTCCAATTGGAGCTGGCAAATAGTGCAAATCTCACCATCAACAGCTTTTCGATATTTGATCTCACGTTTGAGCTACTTTCGGCCGATGGGGCAACCCAAATCGGGGCGGTTTCCACACTTGAACGGAACTTCTTGTCCAATCTAGTGCGTGGTGGTGATATCTCAGTCCCCGGCGCAGGCACCTATCTGCTAAAGGTAAATGGGACTCCTGGGGACAGTTACAACATCGGGCTGACCTTCGGAGGGCTTCCCCATCCAGAAATGGTTACCCCAACACGGGTTCAGTTTGAGGCAGGTGCCACGTCAACTGATATCACGGGTGAAATTGCTCGGGATCAATTTGGGCAAGGGGGGATTGATCGGTATATCTTCACAGCAGCGGCCGGGCAAAATGTGACCCTTGTCTTTTTACACGCTGGCATCACCAATGTCATGATCGAAGATATGAATCAAACCGTTATTTTGGATACGCTTGAAAGCGGGAACACAGTCACATTGCCGGCCGATGGGGACTACATCATGAATGTGTGGCTCTCTGGTGGTGAAGTGTATGGGTCAGGCCCATATGATTTCTCACTGATTATTGAATAGCAGGCAAACAAAAATACACACAAAAAGCCGGTTGGTGAAGACTTAAGGGTCCACCAACCGGCTTTTTTATTATCAAGGCGGAATGAGGGGTTAATCCCCTACCACAATCGCCCAATCTGATGTGTCGGGTGCAGTCCAAGTCTGTAACTGAGGTTGGAACGTGCCGGTAATTTCTACGCCCGTTATCGTATTCACAGCGACGAACGGTTGCGTAGATCCCATAGATGTGAAATCGATCTCGATAGAAGCCGTATCTTCTTTGTAAAACAAGAATTTATCGTTGGTCGGTTCCTTTAAACAAACCCCATCGGTTAGGCCGTTACAGCGTTCCAACGTCTGTGTAAAGTGCTCGGCAAAAAATGATGAATAAAGCTTAAGCTCATCTTTGTTTGGATAATCTGCAGAACCAACGCGGTACGATGTGCCACCCTGAAGCAAATAGCCCCAAATGTTAGCCACGCCACCAGCCATCCCAGAATGCCACATGCCTCTTCGGGTCTCTTCAAACGAATAGTCTTTTGATGCGTTTTCTACCGTGATACGGAAGCGATCTTCTGAAAATGATGGCTTATACGCACGATCTTCAATCGTTTCAACATACTTGTCATAATCAGGATGATGTTGCTCATATGCAGAGTAGTCTAGAGCTTCTGAGATTTGGGCTATTTGGTTTTTCTGCGCTCGTGCGCCCAACATGTGGGGCCAACCCATATGGCCGTGCATATAAGCGTGCCACGTGTCTAATTCTGTTTGATTGGTCCATTCCCACAGGTCAAATCCATACCCCATCGACCAGCCGGGTATTGGCCCTAAACGGGCAGCGATGTACCGTTGTAGTCTTTGGTCTACAGCCCCGTTATAGCCCCATTTGAGTGGGTTTTGTCCTCGGAATGTGTCTCCCCATGCCCACAGGTGCACGGTGCCCCCGGCCGCATATGTCTCAGCAATGAGCAGTTCAATCGCCTCGAACGTTTGCATGTCAGGGTTAGGATCCGCTTCGTTAATATTGTTACAGCTGTCTTGATCAATATCAAACCATCGGCAATAAACTTCCAGATGGAATCCTGTAAATCCATGGTCCCCGATAAAGTTGTCTACACCCGCTTGTACATATGGCTGATCATCATGAAAAATGTCTGGATCAGCAAACATAACAAACTGCGGAACAAAGGCCTTGCCGGTACCTGATCTGGTCCACTTGTCTCCATTAGGGACAACAAATCCCAATGCATCAGACGTTGATATGCCGATGGTGCCAGACAAGCCGTCTAAGTCTGAATCACTACTGCTGGTTGAGAAACTCCATAGCCCGATCTCTTCGGCCGTAAAGCGTGCTTTCCACTCATCACCACCGTTGTAAAACATTTCTGTTTGCCGCTGGGTACCACTTGTTGAATGGGTAAATGTGACCGTCGCCACCAAATCAAATGGATTTCCGCTCCAGGTTGGATTGGTGAACGAAATATCTAGATGATTGAGCAGTGTGCCAGAATAGTCCGCAACTGGGGGAGGCAAAGGGGTTGATGTTGACGTTGCTGTCGGGCTTGGTTCTACAGTTGGTGTCACGGTAGATGTTGCTGTTGGGGTTGGCTCTACGGTTGGTGTCAACGTAGATGTTGTTGTCGGACTTGGCTCGACGGTTGGTGTCAACGTAGATGTTGCTGTTGGGCTTGGTTCTACAGTTGGTGTCAACGTAGATGTTGCTGTCGGGTTTGGCTCGACTGTTGGTGTCAACGTAGATGTTGCTGTCGGGCTTGGCTCGACGGTTGGTGTCAACGTAGACGTTGCTGTCGGGCTTGGCTCGACAGTTGGTGTCAACGTAGACGTTGCCGTCGGGCTTGGCTCGACAGTTGGTGTCACGGTAGACGTTGCCGTCGGGCTTGGCTCGACAGTTGGAGTTGGTGTTGAAGAAATATCAGCTTCTTCTAAATAATTCTCTACAAAAACATTGTTTTCAAAGATTAGGCCAAAGAATCTCCAATTACTGCCTGTTGTCAGGAGGCCGGCTGATTCACGAAAAGATCCATTGATCGAGGGATTATCCCGCTGTTCAACTTCTACCAAAAAGCCATTGATGTCATCAACCGTAATTGATCCGCGGTACCATGTGTTTGCCTGAAACTCTGAAGCGGGTAGTAGAGGATAATAAATCGCTCGCTGAGGGTCTGACGGCCGGTAGACTTGCACCAAGAGTCCGCCCCCGTTGTCTAAAATTGCGAGTCGCTCATACGATCCACCTAATTTGGTAATGCTCATATGGCTCTTTGAAAGTTTTTCATCTACATAAAAATCAAAGCTCACCTTATTGCCGCTGCCAAAGTTACTCCCGTCTTTACGCCAAAATTGGGAGCTCCAATCTGTTTCGGTGCCGGTCACCTGTATTTGCTCAGTTGATCCTGCCACGTATGAGCCTGAGCCGTTGGCAAAGGTCCACTCATCGGCCGTAGGCGGAGTCAGTTCAGCAGGTTCTTCGAGGTAATTTTCTACAAATACGGTATTTTCAAAGATCAACCCAAAGAACTTCCAGTTGCTGCCCGTTGTCAGCAGTCCGGCCGTATCGCGGTATGAGCCTTGTATATTGGGATTATCTCGCTGCTCTACTTCAACCAAAAACCCATTTTGATCATCAACCGTGATTGATCCTCGGTACCACGTGTTGGCTGCAAAATCTGAAGCGGGCAGGAGAGGGTAATAAATAGCGCGTTGAGGCTCATCCGGCCGGTAGACCTGTACCAATAGCCCGCCTCCATTGTCTAAAATTGCGAGTCGCTCATACGATCCACCTAATTTGGTAATGCTCATATGGTTCTTTGAAAGTTTTTCATCTACATAAAAATCAAAGCTCACTTTGTTCCCGCTGCCAAAATTGCTCCCATCTTTGCGCCAAAATTGGGCACTCCAGTCAGTTTCGGTGCCGGTCACCTGTATTTGATCGACAGACCCTGCAACGTATGAGCCTGAGTTATTGGTAAATGTCCAATCGTCGGCCGTAGGCGGTGACAGGGTTACAGCTTGCTCCGCATAATTTTCTACAAAAACGCTGTTTTCGTAAACTAGACCAAAGAATTTCCAATTGCTACCCGTGGTTAACAACCCATCTGTGTCTCGATAAAAGCCTTTTACGGCCGGGTTATCCCTCTGCTCAACTTCTACCAAAAACCCATATTGATCATCAACCGTAATCGACCCGCTATACCATGTGTTCGCCTCAAAATCTGATGCAGAAAGCAGCTGATGGTAAATGGCGCGCTGAGGGTCTGACGGCCGGTAAAACTGAACCAGCAAACGGCCCCCGTTGTCTAAGATCGCAAGCCGTTCATAGGTTCCACCAACTTTCGTAATGCTCAGGTGGCTTTTGGATTGTTCAACATCTACATAAAAATCAAAACTGACTTTGTTCCCACTGCCGAAAGCGGTTCCATCGCTCCGCCAAAATTGCGCGCTCCAATCTATTCCGCTCCCTGTTACTTGAATTTGATCAGTTGCCCCCGCGACATATGACCCTGAGTTGTTGGTAAAGGTCCAGCCTTCTCCAGAATCCTCTGTTTGCAGGCGATCAAAAGATACCGGCCGTTCGAGATCGCTGGGTTGAATACTAGAAAACGCTTCTGCATTTAATGTAGTTGCAGAAACAGAGAACAGAAGCACTAAAAATGTGCTAAATGCAATAGCTGTTCCAACATATCTATTAATTTTTTTTAGCTGCTTATTAAATAAAATGCACATTCTTCCCCACATAAATTGACTTCACCTGTCTAAAAGTTAGTAACAGATTTTCAAATGGCTAACGGTCTATAAATACAACAGAGGTCATCGATTTGAGTTTAACCATCCCCACCGCTTACTTTTTTGAACTACACGGTCAAAATCTTTTGGTTGAGTAAGATGAAATATTTTGACCTATATAACAATAAGAAGTTAGTTAGGGGGTACCTGTGTCACGACGAACCGAAAAATGCCTTTGGCCTGAATATTCCAGACCAAAGGCACATAATTGACTAACACAACAATCGATCAGTTAGATCTTTCGTTTTTAAACTACCAGTTACCGACTGCAATCACCCAGTCCGATTGGCTAGGCGCATTCCAAGTTTGTAGTTTGGCTTGGAAAGTGCCTGTGATCTCTTGTCCCGTTTTAGTATTCATCGCGACAAACGGCTGACTTCCAGACATACTGCTCAGATTCAATTGAATCGATGAGGTGTCTTCTTTGTACAGCAGATAGTGCTGATTGGTCGGCCGCATCAGACAAGCACCATTCGTCAAGTTGCCACACAGTTCTAGGTCGGTCGTAAATCGATCTTCAAAGAACTCGAAGTACCGTTTGAGCTCGGCCTTGTTGGGGTAAGTGACCGATCCAGGGCCTGGCTCACTATCTGCTAAGTTACCCCAGATATTAGCGACACCGCCTGCCATCGTTGAGTGATACATCCCTTGACGGACCTCATCGAGAGAATAGTCTTTGTACGGTTTAGGAACCGGACGTGTACGGAACCGATCTTCGGAGAATGATGGTTTATTTGATCGGTCATTTATCGTCTCGATATACTTGTTATAGTCCGGCCGATGTTGCTCATAAGAAGAATAAGAAAGCACTTCTGTGTACTGCATGATCTGATTCTTGTTACCGCGTGCCCCCATTAAGTGAGGATACATCATCCGGCTATCTATAGTGTCGTACCAAGTCTCGATTTGTGACGCATTTGCCCATTCAAATACATCATATCCATATCCCATCGTCCAACCTGGCATCGCACCTAAACGAGCTGCGAAGTAACGTTGCATCCGTTGATCCTCGGTACCGTTTAAGCCCCAATCAGTTGGATTATGCTTACGCATGTTGTCACCATACATCCAAATGTGGGTGGTGCCACCACGAGCGTATGTTTCCATGATAATCTGTTCAACTGTTTCAAACGTACGTAGATCAGGATCACGCTTGTTTGATGGGATGTAGTTACACTGGTCAGTTTCGAGCAAGAACCAGCGACAATAGCCACGAATATGAACCCCGTTGAAGCCATGATCACCCATAAAGTTGTTCAAGTCACGGTTCAACTTACCAGCGTCATTATGGTAGTCATCGAGTTCACCCAACATCACAAATTGGGGAACAAACGCCTCACCACTGCGTGACCTAATCCACTTATCACCAGAGGCTTTTACAAACCCCTGAGCTGTTGAACCAGAGACCTGCACAGAACCGGTTTTGTCATTCAAATCCCCATCACTACTCTGGGTTGAATACGTCCATTTACCGGTACGATCTGGCGTAAAACGAGCCTTCCATTCGTTGTTACCGTTGTAGAACATCTCGGTGCGGCGTTTTAAGCCTGTTCCATGATGTGTAAAGGTAACAACCGCAACTAGGTCAAACGCATTGCCTGACCAACTTGTATTGGTAAAGCTAATATCAACCGGATTGAGTAAAGAAGCCGGAACTGATTCGCCGTTACCCGGATTAGGGGTTGAGGTTGGCTGTGGCGGAACCGGATATCCGTTACCCGGCGTTTGTGTCGGTTCAGGTGGCACTGGTGTAGCGGTTGGAGCAACCACCGTTACAGTTGGAGGGGCAGCTGTTTCCGTTGGTTTTGGATTTGGATACCCACCAGGAGCCTCTTCAGTTGGGGTTGGTGGAACCTTGGTCGGTGCCTGAGTTGGAGCTTGGGTTGGCACTTTGGTCGGTGTGGGAGGAACCGATGTTGGTTCTTTGGTTGGGGTTGGATCAATTGGAGATCCACCACCGATCACATCGATCAGCTCAAATTTATCAAGCAATGTGCCTGACTCACGACGATAAAACGTAATCGTATGTTCCCCTTTTTCTAAATAGAATTTAACGGGGTCCACTTTACCTCTGTCATTAACCTCATCATCTTCAAACGAGTTGGTTTCACGAACATCCCACAAGTAGCCAGATACTGGACCGTTGTCGATCTGTACAAAGAACGAGTCATGTTTGATATCTGGGGCCCAGGTACGGCCGACGATTTTGTAGGTGCTTGATTCTGGCACATTAACACAGAACGTTGCGCTGTTTTGCTTGTCTAAACGGCCGTTAGGCGCATGTCCTGCACTGTTTGGCACATAAATATACTTGTTACCACTTGCATTGCTTGCGTTTCCGATTGCAAATGCCCCTTTCAACACACCCGTCTCAGCTTCAACAACTAAACTGTCGCTACAGGCTAAATCAACCGGTGTTGCGGTAGGAGGAACCTTCGTAGGTGTAGGTGGCACAGCGGTCTTGGTTGGCTCAACTGGCACATCGGTAGCAGTTGGTTCTGGTACAGGGTATCCACCGTTCGGTTCTTCGGTTGGTGTGGGCGGGATGGCGGTCGGATTAGGTTCGTTGGTAGCTACCGGTGTTGCTGTTGCAGGTGCAGCCGGAGCTGTAGCGGTTGCGGTTGGGTCAACCGGTTGACCGCCTGAAATTTTGATCAGCTCAAAACGGTCTAGATGGGTTTCCGCCTCGCGACGATGGAACGCGATGGTGTGTTCACCTTTGCTCAAGATCAAGGTGACCCGATCTGTTTGACCACGGCTATTCACGTATGAGTTAACAAATTTGTCACTCGCTTTCACATCCCAAATCATACCGGCCGAAGGCGCACCATCTACCGTTAAGAAGAACGAGTCGCTCAAGTGAAACTCAGGCGTTCTGGCCCAAGCCATAATCTGATATTCACCTGGCTCTGTCACCTCTACGCAGTATTCAATCCGATTCTCATTATCGATTTTGCCGTTAGAGATGTTCCCCACACTTTCAGGGATATAAACATACTCTCCACCGCTTGCATCACCATCTTGGCCAATCTCGAATTGACCAAAAATCTCACCAGTCTCAGCTTCTACAATCAACTCACCACACTCATCAGTTGGGGTAGCGGTTGGTGGAACGCTGGTCGGCTCAACAGGAACGGCTGTAGCGGTTGGCGGTACGTTGGTTGCTGTTGGTGGGGCCGGATCTACCGGATTCCCGTCGCCTGAAACAAGCTCAACTTTAATCCAGTCAAGCGCGGTGCCCGGCTCACGATGGTGAAAGTTAATCAGATGATCTCCTTTAGTCAGGGTAATCAGCTGCGGGTCATTGATGCCTCGGTTATGGATTAGGTCTTCGCTAAAGCCGTTTGAGCGGCGCGGTTGCCACAAATAGCCGTTGGCTGGCGCACCATCGATAGAGACAAATAGTGAGTCACGGCCGGCGTCTGGGGCCGAAGCACCCGCCTTAATTTGATAGGTTCCGTTCTCAGGAACCGAGACACAAAATTCTGCTCGGTTGTCCCAATCAATTTTAGGCGCTTCCCCAACAGAATCAGGCACCGAGATAAATTTGCCCCCACTGGCATCATCACGGGTCCCAATTTGCATTTGACCAAACAAAGTTGCCTGCTCAGCCTCTTGGAACAAATCACCACAAATTGGTGATCCACCAGGGATTTCAGGACCAACGTTGCCTGGCTCTTCCGGTTCATCGGTTGGCGCTGGCACAAACGATAGCGGCACAAGCTCAACTTTATCTAGCTTGGCCCCAGTCTCTCGCTGATGAATGCTGACGACAGTTTGCCCTTTTGGCAATTCAACTTCAACACGGCCGTAGTTGTTTTTGCGCGAGATTACCCAACGCTCTTGGAACCCCTCGCCAAAGCCGGTATCCCAAAGGTAGCTTTCTCCATTAATAACAACCCAGAAAGAGTCTTGATTGTCATTATCGGCACTAACCACCGTTTTTAATGCGTATGTACCGCTTTCGCTAACGGTCATACAGTAGTCACTGCGGTTGTCTGGGTGCGGGGCATCCAGCGTGTGATCCTGCGGTGTCAAAATACCGATGTATTTGATTCCGTTCTCTTCACCAATTTGCATTGCTCCATGCAAATTGCCGTCTTCTGCTTCTTGGGCCAATGGACCACACTGAGCAAAATCGGCCGAAAAATTGGTGCTTCCGGCAAAAGATGTGCCGGTAATAATTAAAATAATTGCGGCTAAGGCTAAAAATCCCCATATCGCTATGATTTTGTTATTAGCTTTTGTTCCCATAATTCAAGTCCTCGATTTCTGTTTGTACTGCCAGCGGTTCATTTCGCTCGGCAGCCTTTTTATTAAGACGGCGGAAGTATAAGGACGGGTGTCAAGGGCGGGATGAGTCTTTTCATTCAAATGGAGAGTAAGCTAAAACACAATTGGGACTTGGGTACGGGCTAGGACTCCTATTAAAATTTTGATTTCTCCAGAGGTAGAGCAGGATTTCCGGCCGATTTTTTGTTATCTTACGACGAGTCTAAAGAGGCGGTGAAAGGGGCGTGAAAGATCAAAACTTGGCCTCTTTTTTTGCCCAAAGAGCGTGAATTTTAAAGAAATGGCTCCAAAAAGTGGTCAAAACAAGGGGAAAACCGGCAAATTGACTTTGTTAACTTTGACACAAATCAAAAGTAAAATGCCGACACGCCGATTCTTATCGGCTGGTCCATAAAATCTGAGTAGAAAGTTGTGAATGTGTCAAAAAGCCTAGCCCATTCACCCCTTTTCTCATGGTAGACTACAGGCGTTGGAGCCAAACTAAATACAAACTGACTTTTTCTAGGTGCAATAAACCCCAATTGCACATCTACACATGAACGAAACAATCAAACAACCTAAAAAAAGCTCTGCTAGCTTATGGATCGGCATCGGCATCAGCGTTCTGTCATTGGTTTTGTTATGGCAATTAATTGATGTGGAAGAAGCGATCCACGAGATATCAACGGCCAACTACCGCCTTGTTGTGTTGGGCGGGCTAGCCCAAGTGGTGTTTCTGATCTTGCGCACTTTTAGATGGCGCTTCATATTAAAGAACGAAGTCACCTGGTCACAAGTGTTCCATATTCAAAATATCGGATACATGCTCACCATGCTGCTCCCCTTCCGGCTGGGAGATCTAATCCGCGCCTTTTTAATCGGCAAGGTTAAACCGTTGAACTTTATGCGTGGCGCATCTTCTATGGTGCTTGAGCGCATATTAGACCTGTTGGTGATTGTGATCTTGTTCCCATTTGCGATTCAAGGGATTGAAGAATTGCCAGACCAGGTTCGCATTGCGGGAAATCTGTTTGGCGCTGCGGCCGTTATCGGGGTTGTTATGCTGGTTGTTATGGCCAATGCCCCTGACTTTGTCCGTCGCATTGCAACCCTGCTCCTAGACCTTGTCCCTTTTATGGATACGGCCGTCTGGATCGAACGGCTCGACGGTATTTTGTCCGGCCTAGACTCGCTCACCTCGTTTAAAAGCACCGCTTATCTGCTCATCAGCAGCGTGGTGATCTGGATACCGATCATCTTTTCATACTGGATTACGATGTTGGCCGTTGGTATCCCCGCTAACCTCAACATCGCAGTGTACACCGTGTGTATCGCCGCCTTTGGGGTCGCTATCCCCTCTTCCCCTGGGCAGATTGGGGTATTCGAGGCGGCCGTATCGCTGGCACTCATCTCGATTGTAGGGCAGTCAATCAGCTCGGCCGCCGCCAGTTTTGGCATTATCTATCATGTGGTTCAATTTATCGTTCTACTGGCTGTCGGATCGCTAGGTCTTGTGGCACAGGGTGAATCATTTGGATCTTTGATTCAGCAATCCCGAGAAATATCCTCTCAATAACCCCCTTTAGAGCTATGGCATGATCAAGCGGTTGGCATATAATCGGCCGCTATGAGCACACCCACCCCCAACCCAAATGATGAGCCGTTTCGCTTTTTTGATAATCGCGAAAAATACCTGCTTTTTGTTACCACCACCTCTGAAAAATCTGTCGTTGCACGCCGTATTGGCCAAGAGCTAGAACGCATCAACCCCAAACCGCCAGCCTTACGCCTGTTTGATGCCGGAACCGGCAACGGAATGGTGCTCAGCAACGTGATGCGGCAGATGCACTGCAAATTCCCCACCGTTCCATTTTTTATCGCTGGCAAAGAGATCAGCATGGAAGATACCCGGCTAACCCTGTCGCATTTGGCCGACCGGCTTGCGGAGCACCCACAAACGGTGGTGGTGCTAACCAACATGTTTTACGCCGAGGCCCCTTGGCTGTACCCGCGCAGTGCCAAAAATCAGGCCAAAATCAAATGGTGGAACATCCCGCTCAAAGGGCATTCGGCCCATGAGTTTGGGGAGCAGATCGATGCGTTAGACGATATTTTGGGGGTGGCAGACGGTATCGAGCAAGAAAACGGGGAACC
>JAHDEN010000143.1 GCA_020628815.1 Chloroflexota bacterium
TCAAGCGGGTCCAGAAAGGGGCAGAACTCCGGCCGATTAACCCGCTTGTTGACCTCTATAACGTCGTCAGTCTGCGCCATTTGCTGCCGGTGGGTGGCGAAGATTTGGCCCAGATGCAGGGCGACTTGCGCCTAACGATCGCAGGTGATGATGAACCGGCCGCCGTTATGCTGGGTGAAAAAGATGCTCGGCCGCCGTATGTGAACGAAGTCATCTACACCGATGATGTGGGGGCGATCTGCCGCCGCTGGAATTGGAAAGAGGCGGATCGGACGAAGTTGACGGCCGAGACGACGGATGCGATTCTTGTGCTTGAAATTCTGCCACCCGTAGAACGTGATGTGTTGGATGCCGCCATGACCGATTTAGCAAGCCTCATCCAACAATTTTGTGGCGGGACAGTGCAGTTGCAATCGGCCGTGTTGAATACAGAAAAAAGAATTTTTGAAATGAGCGGATAGGGATAGAGGATAGGGAGGTGTGCCTGCGAACCTCTCTATCCTCTATCTCCTATCTCTATCCTGAACCATGATAACCAAACTCGAAAACGGATCAGTCACAAGCCCACAAGGGTTTCAAGGTGGGGCGGCCGCCTGTAATGTAAAGGGTGTTGAAAAAGATGATGGGAAGCTTGATGTTTCGATTGTGCTGTCTGATAGCGACTGTACTGCCGCAGGCACGTTTACCACCAGCCAGTTTGTGGCTCCGCCGGTGACGATTGACCAAGAAACGCTGGCGAAAAACAATTCAACCATCCGTGGTGTGATCACCAACTCGGGCAATGCTAATGCGGCCACTGGTGAGATTGGGCTCAAGAATGCCAGAAGAATGCAAGAGGTTGGCGCTACTTGCTCAAATCTCAACTCAGATCAGTTTCTTGTCATGTCTACCGGTGTGATCGGGGTTCAATTGCCGATGGAAAAGATCGAAAAGGGGATTGTTGAGGCTCTTGATGATTGCGGTCACACCGACACGCATGGTTTGCGTGCGTCGAAAGGAATCATGACGACCGATACATTTGTAAAAATGTCGGCCGTTGAGGTGCAACTGTCAGGCGGTCCGGTTCGCATTGGCGGCATGAGCAAAGGGGCGGGGATGATCCACCCGAACATGGCGACGATGTTGGGTGTGGTGACAACCGATGCCGCGATTGCACCCGATCTGATCAAGCAGATGATGAAAAATGCGGCCGATGTCAGCTTTAACCGGATTTCGGTTGATGGGGACACCAGCACCAACGACACCGTTTTGTTACTGGCTAATGGGGCTAGTGGAATTGAAATTAACCCATCCAACCAAGAAGATTTTGCCCTGTTTAAACAAGCCTTGATTCAGGTGTGTACCGAGCTGGCGCAACTGATTGTGCGGGACGGTGAAGGAGCGACAAAGTTTGCCGAAATCGTGGTGAGCGGGGCCAAAAGCAAAGCGGAGGCGCATCAAGTTGCCAATACGATTGCGACATCCCCATTGGTAAAAACCGCTTTAGCAGGCAGCGATGCCAACTGGGGTCGGGTGATGGCGGCGGCCGGGCGGGCCGGTGTTTCGTTTGATCAATATGCAACCACGTTGAAAATCGGAAACGATGGTGAGAATTGGTTGGCGTTGACTGAAAGTGGCTTGCCGGCCGACTATGCGGAAGCCGACGCAGCCGCCATTTTTGCGGAGACTGACATTCACATTTGGCTGGACTTGGCGCAGGGAGACGCGGCCGAAACGGTTTGGACGTGCGACATGACCCACGGCTATATCACGATCAACGCCGATTACCGGACATGATCAAGCTGCTTGATGTCGATGATCTAACAGCCAGCGACATCGCTGCGATTTGGCAGCAGGTGGACGGGGGGGCTGCGCCGAAACTGAACGGCAATGTTGCTTGGTCGTTTGAGGGGAACGGGATTCGGACCCGCACCACGTTTGTGCAGGCGTTTCAGCAGCTGGGGCTGAACTACGTCGAGCTACCCAATTTCTTAAAAACGGCCGAATCTGCCCAAGATTTAGCCGGATACATGGATCCGTTTTTTGACTTGTACGTGATTCGGGATCGAAATCACGTACGCTTGGCTGAATTTGCACAAGCGACGACAAAACCGGTGATCAACGCGATGTCGGCCGAGGCGCACCCGTGCGAAGTGCTGACAGACGCATACTATTTAGAGTCTACGTTTGAATCGATTCAAGATGTACGCATCCTGCTCTGGGGGCCAACCACCAACGTGTTTAAGTCGTGGCATTCGTTATCCCGTGTGCTTGATTTAAACTTGACCCACTATTGCCCAAAATCAGATCACGCTGACAACGGCCGTGTGACGTTCATAGACTCGCTTGCTGGAACCTTTGATGTGGTGATTACGGACGGCTGGCCGAGTGGATTTTCAGACCCCACGTTCACCTTGTCAAAATCGGCTTTGAACCAAATGGGTGATCCGATTTTAATTCCGACTCCACCTGTGACTGTGGGGAATGAGACAGACACATCGTTGGATAAAATTCCACATTTTGTGGGGTATGGGCAAAAAGAATTGCTTTTGCCGGTTCAAAAATCGATTGTTGAATATCTTCTGACGGCCAAAATTTAACAGCCAATAGCTCTAAATTACTTGCGTTGCCCCGCTCCGATCTTGTATCATTCCCCGATATTATGTCTACATGTGAACAGGTCAACAATTCATGCCCAGCGAACTAGATTTTCAAACAATCACATCGATCGCCCTGAACTTGCCAGAAACCCCTTTGGGCTGGCTGTTCATCGGTATTTGGCTGTTGGTTTTGGGATCAGTTATGTGGGTGGGCGGTTCGATTTTCCGCACGGTTACGGCTCGGCAGTGGGGATACACGGCCGCACTAAGTCTGTTGGCCTTTGCATTTGCCATCCCACGATTTGAACTGGTGGGGGGTAGTTTTCTGCCCGTTTTAGGGCAGCTGACAAACGGTATCACCTATCGGCCGTTGGGCTTTGTGGCGGTCGCTTTGGCCGCTTGGTATTTGAACCCGATGCTGGCCTTGCTGGTCGGGGCATCTGAAGGGTTGAGTCGGGCGCTGTTTGACTCCCATCAGCTTGCCGATATTTTCCACTATGCGCTTGTCGGGATGAGTGTTAGTCTGCTGATCCAACAAAAAATTCGCCGTTTAGATTGGGATTTTTGGCGCGTGCCACCCATCGCCACGACTCTGGGGCAGCTATTTATCGGCTGGCCCCTCGTCTTTTTAGCCACCTTTTTCTTGGTGCAGCGGGGCACACCGTTTTTGGCGGGATTAGATTTGGCGCTGGCAACGGCTCGGCCGCAGTGGATGATCGCCCTTTTGGAAGGGGTGATTAGCGGCGGCGTAGTTTGGGCGGTAAAAGCGATTTGGCCCTACCGGCCTGAATTTGGGATGACCAGCCCACCGTTTGAGCAAGACATACGCTATCGCCAAACGCTCCAGTTTCTGTTCTACACCATTGTGTCACTCATTTTGCTGGGATCGGTTGTTTCCCTTGTTGGGTATCGCTCGGCACGGGCGTTGATCCAAACCCAAATGGCCCATGAGGCGGACCAAGTCAGCCAAGAAATCCCAAACTTTATCGGCCGCCGCCAGAGCGCGCTTTTAGAGTGGGGGGATGACCCAAGATTGCATTCTGGGGATTTTGGTAGCCAGCAAGAGAGCTTAGAAGAACTATTTAGATCCGGCACACTGTACCGCAGAGTGTTGCTGGCAGACGCTGACGGGCGGGTTTTGGCCAACTATCCGGCCGATGGCGAACCTGAACTGTCGAATACAGAAGCGGTTGCGTTGGCCGATGCGGTGCTGCTTAATGGGCCGGGGCAAACATTTTCAATTGATTTAGACGGTCATGCGGTGATGCTTTCACTGGTGGCTGAGGCAACTTTAAACGATGGGGAGCCGCTTTATTTGATCGGCCGCATCCCTGACCAAATTTTGCACGACCTGGTTGACGGGCTAGCGGCCGGATACGCTGGTGGGCGGGGCTATTTGATTGATGAAAATCGGCTGGTTGTGGCAGATACGGCCGGTATTGAGCAAGCCTTCTTTGAAACTGAAAGCAGAGACAACGTGGTTGTGCTGACCTCGCCCGACGGGATCGACGGCAGCTTCTCAATTGAGCCTGATTCTGCCAGCCGAGCGCGAGAAATACGGTACATCACCCGGCCCGATGACGGCCATCCTTGGAACGTTGTGTCTGAAGTTCCGATGGGCGTTGTGCTACAACAGGCATTCCGGTTGGTTGCCGGTGTGTTGCTGATCACGATCCTTTCGTCGATGGTGTTTGGCTTGATTTTGGCGCGCCAAGGGGATGTGCTGGGAACCCGCTTGCACAACCTGTTGGCCTCTGTTGAAAAGATCCCTGATTTAGAGCCAGGCCATGTGGTGATTCCGGCCGGGATCACCAGCCAAGACGATGAAATTTCTCAGCTGGGAATTGCGTTTGAGCAAATGCAGCGTCAGCTAGACGAAAATATGCGTGAGCTGAACCTGCTGCTGAACATTAGTACGCTCGTGGCTGAAACAAAACAAAATATTCAGCCGGGGATGCAATCGCTGCTAGAGAAGCTGGTTAGTGACACCAAAGCGATCAGCGGCCGAGTTGTGTTGACCGTTTTGGGAAGCAAAGAGATCGAGATCGGGGCGGGCCCCATCCAAAAAGATATGCGGTCGCTGGACAAACTTGTGCTTGAGCAGGTGCGTGGAAATCAAGATTTGATTTTATCTGGCCCCGATGCGGTGCGCCGTTTGGCCCCCCATCTTTCCGGCACCATTTTGCCGTTCCAGTCAGCCATCGCCTATCCGTTACAGGGGGCCAAGCACAATTACGGTGTGCTGTGGCTGGCTTATCCGGAGCCGCAGGCGTTCCGGCAGTCTGAACGTGATCTGATCCGATCTGTTTCTGAACAGGCATCTGTGATGGTGGCGAACTGGTTCTATCTGATTAATCTAGACAAACGTTGGCGCGAGCTTTCGGCCGTGTTGAACGCAACCGATGACCCGATGGTGGTGATCGATGCGACCAATCGGATTTCGATGATGAACGCAGCGGCAAGAGGGGAATTCTCGGTTGAAACCGATTCAGACATTCTGAATCAACCGGTGACCGAGATCATTGATCAGCCGGAATTAACCGATCTGTTTATCGGCAAAAGCACGCTCAACGGAACTGAAGGGATCACGCTCGAAAATGGCAAAACGTTTGATGTCAATGTCTCGCTGATCAAAGACCGAAACGGCCGGGATGTTGGGCGAGTTGCCGCGCTGCGTGATATTTCTAAAATGGCCGAAATAAACGAGCTTAAATCTGAATTTGTTCGGCTGGCGTCGCACGACCTAAAAGATCCGATCACGATTGTGAATGGCTTTATCCAGATCCTGCAAATGGACCCGCAGCTGAGCGAGTCGCAGGCGGGGCATGTGAGCCGGATGCAAGCGGCCATGGACCAGATGCAAAAGCTGGTTGAAGACCTGCTGAACATTACCCGTTTAGAGGCTGGCTTGGAGCTGGAGATGGTTCCTGTATCGATCAAAGAAATCTTTTCGAGCGTGGCCTATACGTTTGAATCATTGGCCGCCAATGCAGGCAATACGCTCGTGACTGATGTTCCGGCCGATCTGCCGAAGATTGATCTGAACCATACGTTTGTACAGCAGGCGGTTGCTAATCTGGTTTCAAACGCGATCAAATATGCACCCGACTGCGGTGAAGTTTTAATGCGGGCTGAAGAGACGGCCGATGACCTGATTATCAGCGTGACCGACAAAGGGGAAGGGATACCGGCCGAAGTTCAGCCCCGTATCTTTGAAAAATTCTACCGTTTTTCAAAACCTGGTTACCAACGGGGGAAGAGCCACGGTTTGGGATTGTCGTTTGTTCAGCTTGTGGCAGAACGGCATCAGGGGAAGATTTGGTTTGAATCTGAAGAAGGGAAAGGGACCACCTTCTTCCTGTCATTTCCCAAAAACAAACAGTCTGCCCCTCCGGTTTTAGAGAAGTAAAAAACCATGTCAATATTGCGAATTGTTCGATCAATTGTTTTGTTTCTTAATGGGGCCGCGCTCATTTTAGGGGTGTATGGCTGGGGCTGGCGGCCGTTTTTTCGTATCGGGGAACGTAGCTCTCCCTACTGGTTGGTCCGGCTGTATTCATACATCACCCCGCTTGGCGCCGGCATAGTACTGATTCTACTTATTTTGGTTTTGCTTTTGGGGTACATTGGCAAGGTTGTTTCAAATGATGGCGGTAAGGGGATGTTTGATATCGCCGGATTGCTTAGAATCGGGCTTGTGATTGCGGTTATCGCAATGATCCCCGCATTTTTGGTCACCCACACCCATTTAGAAAGCGAAGATTTTAATACAGGCAACTATAATCTATTGCGGGAAGAAAGTTTTGGGCAAACCAGTTTGATGCTGGTTGAATGTACAGACCCCGGCCAGATGTCGTGTAAAACGGTAGCGCGCCAAGATATGCCACTGCCGATGCCACCCACGCCGATGCCGACCCGAGTGGTAGAAATTGAAGGACGTGAAGTGATTTTAGTTCCCAACTATGTCGAAACCCCTGTGCCGCTGGTTGAATTGGGTATCGAAGCCAGCACCGGGCAGCTGGGGATTCGGATCGGGGACCAGTGGCAGATTCTGGCGACCCCTGAAGCGACGCCAGAGCCGAATGTGATTGAAAACTAAATGATTCAACTCAAAGGTGTGACTAAAAATTATGGACTCAATCCGGTTCTGAACGGGGTTGATCTGCACATTAAAGAGAATGAATTTGTGGCCTTAGTTGGACCCAACGGGGCTGGTAAAACCACGCTTTTGCGCATTGTCGCTACCCTGCAATCGCCGGGTGGTGGGTCGGTTACGGTGGGGGGCTGGCCACTGCCCGACCATGCAGACGGAGTACGCCGCTATATCGGCATGATCTCTCATCAGGCGATGGTGTACGGCGATTTAAATGCGGTTGAAAATTTAACTTATTATGCGGGGCTGTATGGGATTGAAGATCCTGAGGCTCGTATTTTTCAGCTTTTAGACGAAGTAGGTTTAAAACGACGGCTCGATGACCCTGTCCGTACTTTTTCGCGCGGTATGATGCAGCGATTGGCGATCGCCCGGGCGACGTTGCACAACCCGGACGTGCTTTTGCTGGATGAGCCATATACGGGATTAGACAGCTCGGCGATAAAATTGCTAGACGAACTGCTGGCGGATCAGCACGCGGCCGGCCGGACAATTTTGATGATCACGCATGATTTTGTACACGGGCTTTCTCAGTGCAAACGGGTCGTTATTTTGAACAAAGGCAAAATTGCGGCCGACTATCAGCGGGATGAATATTCTAATGCAGAGATCATCGAACGGTACCGAGAAATTACCCATTCGTAAAAGAGCTATGCAACAGGCCTCTTTCAACTTATAATTTACTTTCCTTCTTGACCACCCAACTATTTACTTAAACCCAATGGCATCAGACAAAAAAACACGCAAAAAAGTTCTGTTAATCGAAGATAATCGAGAGATGTTGGAGCTGATCACCTACTTTTTGAATCTTCGGGATTCGAGATTAGACGTCATCGGCTCGATGTCGGCCGAACAAGGGATGCTGGAGTTGGTCAATGTGGATTTGCTGGTGGTCGACCTGCGCTTGCCTGGTATGTCGGGTGCAGAATTGGTGGCCCATGCACGCAAGAAAAACCCAACGCTGCCAGCCATTGTGATGTCTGGGCTAGAGCGTGAGTTTGCGGATGACTATTTAAACGGAATTGAGATCGAGGCGTATGTTCAAAAGCCTTATCGGCCGGATGAAGTCACCGACATCATTTTAAAAACATTGTGGGGGGATGATGCACCTGAATCCCCATTGGCCGCCCTTGAACAACCTCGTTCAGACCTGCATCATGCCCCTTTAGATGATGAGATTATTTCGCGGCTAACCCGTTTGCAAAATAAAACCAATGCTCACCAAGTCATTCTGTGGGCCTTGGATGGGATGATGCTGTACTTGTATGATGAGTCGCAACGGAGAGAGGCAGAAAAACTAGCCAAACCGGCGATTTCATCGATTACCGGCGGACTCGAAATGTTGGTTCGCAGCGGCAGCGCCCCATCCCGCCTGATTACTGTTTTAGACGGTGATCCGTATGAAATTGTATTGGCCCATGTGCGGGGCAATTGGGATTACTGTTTGGCAATTATTGTGGATGGGGAGAAACGAGGCACAAAATTGAGCACGGTTTGGGGTGCGATGCAGCGGACGGTGGCAGATTTGTCTGTTCGTTTGACCAGTGACCCGACCCAAACCCCAGCCCCTGCACCAGAAGCGAGTGCGCCAGCGGCCGTCGCTGCTGAGTCGGTGCCAACCCAAACGCTTGAGGAAGAACTGCTGGTTGAGGCGGTTGTAGAACCGGCCGCACCAGAGCCTGAGCCAGAACCGGAAATTGAAGCGGACCCGATTGCAACCGATGAGCAGCTGGAAAATTTAATTGACGGGTTAGGCGATGATAGCGACTTGAGCGATGATGAGCTTGATACGTTCTGGGAGACCGGTTTGCTAAGCGGCACAAAATCTGCTGAAATTGCGCAGGCGATGGCGGATGCTGAAAACGGTGAAGAGCCCGGGGTTCGTGATGAACGTTGGGAAGTTGTTAAAGGGATGCTAGGCACGCAAAACGATGGTGATGAGAATTTGCTTTCGTTGGAAGATGCACAAGAAAAAGGATTGCTTGGAGATCAAGAGGATATCTAAGCAGGTATTAAAAGGAGAAAATTTTGTCTAAAGAAATTATCGCAACAGAAAATGCACCGGCCGCAGTTGGCCCATATTCACAAGCAACAAAAGTTGGAAACATGGTCTATAGCTCGGGTCAGATCGGTTTGAACCCAGATGGTAGCGGTATGGTAGATGGGTTAGAAAATCAGTGCCATCAGGTGCTAAAAAACCTGTCGGCCGTGTTAGAAGCGGCAGGATCAAGCTTAGACAACGTGGCTAAAACCACCGTCTTTTTATCTGACATTAACGACTACAAGGTGGTCAACGCGATCTACGCCGAATACTTTACCGGCAACCCACCTGCACGCTCGGCCGTAGAAGTGGCTAACCTGCCCTTGGGCGCTTTAGTAGAAATTGAAGCGATCGCTGTTGTAGCTTAATCTGCTTAAACTTTTTCAAACGGGGCAGTGTTGTTAACGCGACACTGCCCTTTTTGTTTTTATAACCTCTACTACAATCTGTGAGCCGAAACTCATTTGTGCTAAGAAAACCCCTGGGAGAATTATGAGCCTATGCATAGGATGTAGA
Organism: Chloroflexota bacterium; assembly: GCA_020628815.1. Lineage (GTDB taxonomy): Bacteria > Chloroflexota > Anaerolineae > Promineifilales > Promineifilaceae > WTJY01. The sequence goes on from JAHDEN010000143.1 coordinate 9,290, forward strand.
ACTTATTTCACCTCGATCACAAACCACTGCCGGCCGGAAATTTCTACCCCATTTTTGTTGATTAGCACCCATTCGCTACGGTAGTTATCCGGTTCTGACGGGGCTACAAAGGGGACCGTAATTTGGGCTGTTTCTCCCGAAGCGGTGATGGGAATCTCCACAATCTCTTGAGCACCCATCCGATCCCCGCCCACATGTTTAAAGCGTACATCCTCATCCCACACACAGCTGCCCCGATTGCGCAGCTGCCACGTGATGCGGAAAAGCTGGTTGGCTTTGGGTAAATAGGTCGAGGCATCTTGCTGGATAAATTGAGTGGCATAGCAGCCGGTAAAGTCGAGCGGTGTTAATCCGTGATTGAGATCACCCGATTCAGCGATTTCCGTATCCACTGCCGATTCCCATTCTAAAACGGCCGTTTCCCCTGTGATGCTAGCCACCTGATCAAAAATAGATTCGTACCAATCTTCGTGATTCGAGTTCTCGGGGTTAAGTTTGATCGCTTGCCGAATATCGCCCAGAGCTCTGAACAAGACTGGTTCTAAAGATTGATTTTGTTGGCCGTTTAGCCAGCGAGACATCCCAAAGCGGGCGCGTAATTGCCAGTACCGGTCATCCTCTGGCGCGTATGAAATGGCCCGTGTGTAGCTTTGTGATCCGGCCGCCAACTGTTCGTCGAGCACCATATTGGGGCAGCCACGGAGCAAAAAGTGAGCTTGTCCACGAGTGCGGAAAATATGGGCGATCTCAGCATCGGTCTGATTGAGTTTTTCGGCCGCAAGGGTTAAATATTCGGCCGCTTTTACGTAATAATCTTCAGCCTTTTCTTTTGATTCTAGCGACGCATCGTTAAGTGAACAGACATCACTGCCACGTGTAAGATCATGCGCAAAGGTCCCTAATCTTAGATTGACGCTCCCCAATGCGACGAGTGGCACAGGCTCGAACGGCAACAGCTCGTGTGCTACAACAAACGAGCGATCAGCTAAATCATATTGCCCCAATGCGTACGCCGTATAGCCAAATCCAAGTTCTGCATCAGCCAATTCGCGCACGGCGGCCGGGTTGTCAGGGTTGGCACGATTAACTTCACGAGCGGCCAAAATCGCTTGCTCAAATTGGAGCAGTGCACCGCCATAATTTTTCTGCTCGTACAAAACCCATCCCAAACCGATATAGGCCTGAGCCTGCTCTTGGATAGTTAATCCTCGGCCGTCTTCTCGGTTTAGCGCGCGCAGATAGTTTTCACGTGCTTGAGCCAAATTGCCCAACGCATGATGGGACAACGCTGTGTACAGCAGATAGTTGTCACCGGCCGGATCTTGTTCAACCGCCCAGCCAAAATCTTCAAGCGCCGTTTGATAATTTTCAGTGATATCGATAAAACGATCTTGATCACCCGGCTGTTCTGCTAAATCTGTAATAGGGCGGTCACTTTGTCGAGCGATACCGATCCACGCGTTCAGCATCCCTTGCTGCTGCGGTTTTTTCAACACCCGAGACGCTTGCTTAAACTCAACAATCGATTCTTCATAATCACCCAGCACCGCATGCATCGCCCCGATGCCCATTGTCGCTTGGGTAGACACCAGAGATTCAGGCGCCGGTAGACCAAAAGGCATCGACGCTGATTCTTGCTCGGCCAGCCAATTCATCGGCATATTTTGCAACGTGCGAGCCTGGATAAAATGCGTTTTTGCTGTTTCAAAGACCGATTCAGCCTTTGCCGGATCTATAAACTGTTCCCCTTGAGCCACATAAGTTCGGGCGGTTACTAAATGGCCCCATGCCTGTGTATCCCGCACAATGCGCGCCCCGTTTAGCCCTGCCAGTAACACAACAACCAGCAGGATGGGATACCGCAGAAACGGGCCGTATATCCGTCGATTTAACTCTCGCACGCGCCAAACAAAGATGCCACCACCCAAAAGCAGGCAAATGGCGAGCAGGGGAATGTAGATGTCAGGCACGGTCAGAACCGGCCGTAATCGAGTAACAAGTTGGAGCAGGGTGAGGGCTAACCCTCCGATCAGCAAAGACCAGGGCCAAAAGGATGCCGGTTGTAAGGCAAGTTTTTGTCGCCAGCGAACAACCAGTCCCCACCACACCGGGGGCAAAAAGAGAGTCAGGAACAGCCATGGATAAATATCGGCCGGGCGTAGTGCCAGATCGCCAAAATTGTTCCACAAGGCGTCGCCACGCAGCCACGCAAACAACAGGAACCCCACCATGGTGATCAAACCAGACAGATAAAGCACCAACATGACGCTGCGGCCTATCGTGTAATCGATATTCTTGATCTCAGCATCTGTTGCTTGCCATTCGATACGGCGACACAGAGACGAAAACCATGCGGTCTGCCCCCGTATGGTTAAACGTGACCGGTCGGTTTGCACCCCAAACGAAGATGAATAGAGCGGAATTTGATCGATAAAGGATAGTTTGGCTCTGATCAACTGCTGGATTTTGTCCCAGCCAAATTTTATTTTATGGTGCTGATCCCCAACCATGATACCTGACCGTTCTAGCGTGATGCGGTCGGCCGGTCGGTCAATTTCAACAGAGTCGATCGGTGTGACCTTTAAAAAGATGATGCCCAAAAACAGCAAGAGCACCCCATAACCCAATGCGGCCAAGACCGCACCTTTGGCCAATACCGATACGGTTTGGGAGAGGCCGGTTTTGACACCGGCCGTTTCAAGCAACCCTTGGCTAATTGCGATCTCGACCGGCTGATCTAGGTCAAGAAGATGGCCGGGATTAAAGTCAGTAATCGGCAGAATGCCCATCGCTTCGCTTGTGTTGAGCACAAGCAGCGGGATGGCTAGCACCATCAACGCAAATGAGGCGATGGCGGTAAACCGAAGCTGTTTAAGCCCTGGGTGAACAAATTGCCGCACATATTGCCGTTTGAGCAAACTGTCGCTTAGTCGGATCGCCTGTTCTTTTAACGTTTCCGGAAAGGCGTCATCTTGTTGCACCAAGATTTCTAAATACTCGGCGTGATGGGTCGCATCGGTCCAATTTTCTAGCGTTTCATAGCCTCTAAACGCTTTGTTATATGCGGATAAGGCGGCCGGATAGTTGCGCATTTGTCCCAAAATGCGTGCCAACATCGCCTGAGCCGTGGTTGTCTGTTCAAGGTCTTTAAATTTTTCAAAGATGGCGATCGCCTTTTCAGCGAGTACAAAAGCTTGCCCCGTATTCCCGGCCAAAAAGGTGGATTCTGCCAGCCCAAGGGCCACATGCCCCCGCCGATATTCGCTCAGGTCATTGGCTCCTTTTTGCCAAAGTCCTTCAAAAATTTGAACCGCTTTTGAATAATCGCCCAATTCTAAAAACAACCGGCCGATTTTCTCTTCTAACCGTGTGGTGTCTTGATGGCTACCCCGCGCTTGTACCAGCGGGACCGCTTTCATAAACCAGCTATGGGCCGTCCCCATTAACCGGGTGATAATCCAATCTTCGGTGCCGATTGAAACCCATAATTCAGATCGCCAAGCTCGGCGGCCAAACCGGATAGACAAATATAAAATCAGAGGGAGTGAGGCTAAACTGCTCAGCCAACTGCGCATTCGATCAAATTTTGTGCGGGGCAAACGGGGCAGTTTCGAGCCTCGGGCCGCTAGGGCCAACCCCAAATGAGCGTCACCCATGGCGATCATCAGATGGGCCCGTTCGGTTTCTAGAACTTCCCATTCGCGGCCGGCCGGATTAACCACCTTGCGCTGCACAATTTCTTTCTCCAACCGAGACAGTGCATCTGAATAGAGATCAATCGCTTCTGTAAAATTTTGTTGATGGGCTAAATTCTCACCGTGGGTGTGCAGCAGATATGGCGCATAACCCGGCACAATATCACGCCGCGCCATAACCGGGGCAAGTATCGAGAATGCCAGTTCGTATTCCCCATGCAGCTGTTCCAACCGAGCTGACATCAGCGTGGTCAGGTCATCAAACGCCTGTAGCCAAGGTGGGTCCAGCGGGCTGATATAAAAACGAGTTGAGGTGCAAAAAGCGATTAAGTTCTCAATCGCAGAGACATTATTTGCCTGATCCAAGTCCTGAAACAGCCTTAAAAGCTGTGGAAACCCGTTAATTTTGGTTGGATCGGTGATGTCTGCGGAGGCCAGCAGGTTGTGAAAAATTAGGCTACACGTTTTTTCATAGCTGTTTGCAAACTCATCTTGCTGCCAAAATTCGGCCGCTCTGCGATGGGTGTCAATAAGCCCTTCTCGATTAAATTGGACAAACATCCGGTGCAGCAGACCCCGATGCAGGCTGGGCAACCCGATCTTATGCTCCCCTGATTGTTGAACAAACTGGAGCGACTGCAGTTTTGTGAAAACCGACTCATCCGCTTCATCTTCTTGGCCACGCAGCGTGCTAAAAAGGGGCAAATCAAATTCGTTTGCGGTTGAGGCTATAAGCAGCCCGGCCGAAAGCGAAGGCTCTGCCTTTTCAATAATTTCAGTTAGCAGGACCGCTACCAACTCCTGTTCGGTTTGTGAAATAGGTTTATTCTGACTCATCTTCTATTTGGTTTAGTGCGATCAGGGTTTCTAATACGCTGGGTATGCCGTGTGTCCATTCATGTATATAGTCGATATTGCTGTCGGGATGAAAGCCTAACTTGTCAACCAATAGCTGGCGGGTTTCAGTTGCATTTAATGGCTCAAGGCGTGTGTGGCTGGCATTTAGATCAATCGTCTGCAGCTCAGACAAATTCCGGCCGGTGACAACCAATTTGACATGATGCAGCTGCTCCCGAGACAGAGGGACAATGAGCCAATGGAAAAGCCATTTTTGGTTCTGATTCCCAGCTGAATTCCACCCATCAATCAGCATTAAAACCGGTTTGCTTGTTGCGGTGTCTTGCACCAAATTAAACAAAGCTCGGCTAATTTCCCCAATCGCCAATCGGCGGGCCGGTAGATCGTTTTGGACCAGCGTTCCCCCGATATCTGCCACACCACTGGGGTGATAGGGCGCACTGTTCCACCAAGACAAACTGGGGTCCGCCATTTGCCCCTGCACAACCAGATCTGCCAGCAAATCAAGTCGACGCGATTCGCTCAATAAATGGTCTACCAAAAGGATCTTTTCAGGCTCGGCCGAAGTGGGTAGCGTCATATTCAGACCGATGCTGATATCGACCAGCTTTTGGGTACCCAACTGCTGTAAATTTTGTTTTAACTCATCTGTGTTCACCGACACCATTTGAATCTGCCTGTCTAACTCAATTGCGGTGGGGGTGTCGGTTGATCGGGTATGCTGGTTGATGGCTTTGTTTAAAAGCGCGATTTGAGATTGATTTTGATTATTGGCTGCCAGCTCCAGTTGGTCGCGTATTCGACGAATAATAAATAGTGTGTCTAGCTCGGTTGCATCACTAAAGTCAAGCTCTACCAGCGTATGGTCAAAGCTCTCCCCAAGCTTGCCCAGCTTATCAAGCAGATGGCTTTTTCCCATCCCTCTGGGGGCTTCGATTGTCATCAAACCGGTTGAATTCCCTTCGCTCAGCAACGCCTTTAGCTGTGCTAGCTGCACTTCCCGGCCGCCTGTGTCAGAAGGAATCGTTTGTATACTACTCATTTACCCTGTTACCAGCCTATTCGTCATACAGAACCAGCGTCATGCATGACCTTGTCTACAAGGTAAATTTACATAGATTTAGGATTTATGGAATGAGGATTTTGTACGCCCCCGACTTAAGGGTGATTCGTTTGGGTTAGCCAGTGATCAGGCTGGTTTGGTCGGGTTCCCTGATCACTGGCTTTAAACAGTTGTTTAAAACTAACCTGCGGCCATCGCTTCGGGCTGTTTAATGTACCCTTGCTTAACCAAAAGTTCTGCATTCAGAACCGACCCACTGGCTGCACCGCGCAAGGTGTTGTGGGTGATGGCCAAGAAACGGATATCGAAGACGGGGCACTCACGGATTTTTCCGACGGTCCACGCTAGACCATTGCCCGCATCTTTGTCTTTGATCGGTTGAGGACGATTGTCTTCCGGCCGGTAAATGAGAACTTTTTCCGGGCTGCTAGGCAGGTCCAAGATGTCTTGGCTTGGATACCAACCGTTAAACAGTTCTGCCACTTCTTCTACAGACACACTGCGGCCGAGCTTAACGCTGATGCTTGCAAGATGCCCATCTACCACAGGCACCCGATTGGCCTGCGCGCTAACTTTAAATGGCGCTGGCTCAATTTTGCCATCGACAAACGTGCCACACATTTTGATCGGCTCAGTTTGCAATTTGCCATCTTCGCCACCGATGTGAGGGACCACATTGCCCAAAATGTCGAGTGACGGAACACCGGGATAACCTGCACCGGAAATCGCTTGCAGTGTCGTCACAACGGTCGCTTCTAGCCCATAGGCCTGTTGCAACACCTTTAGCGGCAGCACAATGCTGGTTGATGAGCAGTTGGCGTTGGCCACGATAAACCCTTTCCGGCCGTATTGCTCTTGCTGGTGCGGAATCAACCCGCTGTGTTCAGGGTTAACTTCAGGGATGAGCAAGGGGACCAGTGGGTCCATGCGAAACGGAGACGCATTGGTTAAAACCGGGTATCCAGCTTCTGCAAATTTCGGTTCCAGCTCGCGGGCCTCGGCCGAAGGGAGTGCTGAAAAAATAACGTCGACATCTAGATTTGGTTCAGTAGGCTGAACGATCATGTTGGCGACTTCTTCAGGCACGTCGCCGTCTAATAACCAGTTGACACCCTCGCCATAGGGGCGGCCGGCCGTACGGGGAGAGCCGGTTAAAGCCGCAATTTCAAACCAAGGATGATCGATTAAATGCTCAATAAAGCGTTGGCCGACAGAACCTGTAGCGGCCAGAATACCTGCAC
>JAHDEN010000144.1 GCA_020628815.1 Chloroflexota bacterium
CCCAACCAAGCGGTTGAGCCTTTTTTTGAGTCAAAATTCGGGATGACTCATGTTTCAAATTTTAGTTGTGTTCGGCTATTGTCGTTTACTCAACCGGCAAAATCCGAACCCGACGCTGGGTGCCTTCCCCAACAGATTCAGTTTCAACCGTTTTGTTATCACGCAGTGCGATATGAACCAAACGACGCTCGTATGGATTCATTGGCTCGAGCGTTACCGCACGATTCCGATCAATCACTTTTTGCGCCATACGCTCGGCCAAACGGGTCAAGCCTTCACGTTTTGAGCTGCGATGCCCATCAATGTCGATGGTTACGTTTGCCCGACGATGCACTTTTTGACTGATCATGAGGCGAGTCAAAAATTGCAGATTCGCCATGATATCACCACGTGGCCCAAGCAATTTATTGGCGTCATCACCGACAAGGTTGAACTCAATCACCTGCTTGCCCAGATCGTCTTCTTCTGAAAATTTCGATTCAACTTCTACGTCGAGGGCCAAGCCATCGATGATATTCAAGAGAATATCTTCAGCAAGATCCATCTCATCCATCAGCTCAGGATCAGGCAACGCTTCAAGATCGTCAAATTCGTCAAAGTCTTCTTCTGGCTCTTCTGTTTCTTCAGAATCACTAGAATCTGCTTCAACCTCGGCCGGAGCAGATTCGCTCGCATCAGCTTCCTCAACCTGTTCGGGCGCATCTTCTTCAGACACAGCTGCTGCTCCGCTGTCAGCCAAAACGGTAAGGCGCACCTTTGCTTCACGGCCGCCCATCCCTAAAAATGAATCTTGGCTTTCTTCAAGAACCTCAACACTTACAGCAGTGCGCGTAAGTCCAAGTTCTTCTAATCCTTTCTGAATCGCTGCTTCCGACGACTCACCCACAAACTCGTAAGATCTATTAGTATTTGTCATAAGTGCTTTTTAAGGCTTGCTAGTACTGCGCGGCGTAAGTAACGGGCTAGTTCAATTTACGTTCAGCACCCCATACAAAGGGGTGAGCGACGTTTAAACTTGCGGGTTATTTTATTCCCCTTTGTACGAGCTATAGCAACTTGTCCCGAGCTTAAAAATATTACCCAGCATCTCTGGCACGTTAACTTTTTTAATCGCGTTAGATTAATAAAATTAAAACACCTTAGTTCACGACCTGTGTAGAAAACTCAAAACATCTCAACACAGTCGTGCCACTGTTCTGCGCAGACAATTCTTTGCAAAACAAGTGAGCCCATTATGGTTTAGAACAAGCGCTTATTTTTTGCCTTTCTTCTTTTTCTTCTTTGATTTTGAACTGTTCTTACTTGAACCGTTTTTGCTCTTTTGAGTGTTACCTGAGCCATTTTCGTTTGCTTTTAAAGATTCAATATCTGATTCAGCATCTTCAGCTTCGGAGGTATCACCGTTCTCATATTTAGAAGCGAGCCGCTTGCTCTCTTCTCTCTTGACATCGGCCAAAGCCCGCTCTTCGGCTAAGTTTCGGCGTACAATGTACCCCTGCCCGATACCAATAATGTTTGAAATAATAAAATAAATTGCCAATCCACTACCAAAGCTCATCGCAAAGAAGCCAAACATAAGTGGCATCGTATACAACATTGATTGTTGCATCTGCGCGGCCGGATTGTCATCTTCCGCCCCTTTTTTAGCTGCCTTGCTATCGTCTTTAGCCGGCATCATCAGTTTTTGTTGCAAAAACATCGTACCAGCTACCAAGATCGGTAGAACTAGAAATGGATCTGGTTGAGCCAAATTCACCCACAAAAATGTGTTGTCGATTGGCAAAAGGCTAGCGAGGTCAAATACTTCCCACAAGCGGAATTTCATGTCGAGTAGTGCCAGCGGGGTCCCTTGCAACATGATATTAATGACCCGGTATAAGCCGAAAAAGATCGGCATTTGAATCAATAATGGTAAACAGCCCAACAAAGAATCGGCCGGATTATAGCCAATTTTGTTAAACTCCTCCATCATTTTCGCTTGGTCATTTTTATATTTTTTCTGGATGGCTTGAACCTGCGGCTGCATCTGCTGCATTTTAATGCTAGAGCGCTGCTGGCGTAAGTTGATGGGCAACATTAAGACACGCATCAAAACCGTAAAGGTTACCAGTGCCACGATAAAGTTACCGCCCAAAAACTGGTACAGCCCAACCATGACGTTAAGCATCAGATTAAGGAACTCTTGCCATATACCCATAATAGTTTTAACTCACTACCTGCTATTGAGCAGCTTCTGCCTCAGCTAATGTCCAAGTCCAAATAATAGAACCATCTGACGTATCAACAACATCAACACCCAAAGCGATATCGTTGTCGATATCACCATAAACCAGTACTGCGCGGTTACTATCACCCATGACCACTGGAGAGGTTTGAATATGTGCGGTTGTTTTGGTATCCCAAAGCTCATCACCAGCAGTAGAAAATGCGGTGATGTGGCCGACCTGCGTTTCTACGTTACCAGAGGCAACCAAAATCGTATCCCCATCTACAACAATGTCGCCCACAATCGATTCATTAACAGAAGCTTGCCACAGGCTGCTACCCGTTGCTGCATCTACTGCAAACACATTGCCAGAAATATCACCGTAAACCAGAATACCGTCTACTTCAACTGGTGCGCCCCATACCCAGTCACTCGCCTGAGCTTTCCAAATATCGCTGCCGTCAGCCGCGCTTAGCGCGATAATCTCATTCCCGAAGCTACCGGCATAAACCCGCTCACCATCAGCACTAAGCACGGCAGAGCCTGCACCAGCACCGTTCAGTGTATGGGTCCATTTTTCGCTACCGTCAGCAGCATCTAAAGCATAAATGTTTCGATCGATGGAAGTAACGTAAACGGTATCACCTAATTTTGCAGGGGCTGACCAAATAGCATTTTCTGTAGTCGCTTCCCAAATTAGTTCACCCGTTGATCGGCTAACCGCAATAATACGATTGTTGCTTGATCCGGTGAAGATAACGTCTTCATCTAGGTGCAATCCAGCTACGATCCGGCCGTCTGTAACATCTTCTTTTACCCAGCGGGTGTTGGGGGGATTGGTTGTGCCGTCTTCAAGCGCATACATGCTCACAATCAGGCCGCCACCAGTTAACAGGCTTCCATTCCGGCCGAAGTCAGCCAAGTAGACCGTTTCTTCTTCTGGAACTACCAAAGGGGGTGAATAGAACTCAACTCGCCCTTCCCCAGCAAATCGCCACGCTTCTTCCTGATTATCCACATCTAAAGAAACAACATCTGTGGAAAATGTGACATAAACGTGTGAATCGGTCGCAGAAACTGAAGGCCAGCTTCCGGCTTGTCTGGCACCGCTACAGGCAGATAGCAAAATCACCATCCCGAACAACATGATGGTGAAAAAAGGCTTATTTAAGATGCTATTCTTCAAAAAAGAAATATTTTTCAAAATCTGGAATCTCCAAATTTAGTTGGGCGATTAGAAAAAATTGCCTCAAAAATTGATCGAAATCGCCCCATAGCCAACCAGCAGACAACTTCGTTAGATATCTACTTTCTTCGGTTGGCCTTGCACTGATTTTGCCCCATCGTCAAAGCCTACCCATGATCGTGATCTGGCAAGGGTACCGGATCATAGCCACCTTCTGTAAAGGGATGGCATCGGCCGATGCGCCGAATCGCCATCCAACCACCTTTTAAAACTCCATAGGTCTCAATCGCTTCTAAGCCATAAGCAGAACACGTTGGCTGAAACCTGCAACTGGGGGGAAACAAAGGTGATATAAATCGGCGATAAAATCGAATGATGGCTAAAACAATGGTCTTCATGCAAACGTCTAGCTAATTAACTCAGCTTTTTTCAAAAGCTTGTTAATGGCACTCTCAACATCATGAAAGTTTGATCTAGTTGTTCTGCTACGAACAATCAACAAACAGTCCCAGCCGGGTTCAATGTTTGGCAACTGCAACCGAATTGCTTCGCGGATTAACCGACGTCCACGATTCCGTTGAACAGCGTTACCAACCTTTTTCGATGCGGGGAATGCAAACCTTGAGACTTGAAGCTGATTTGGACAGCGGATCAAGATTACAAGCGGATGCACTAACTTCTGATTACTTTTACGCAATCGGCTGAAATCAGATGCATTTCTTAACCGATTCTCATCAGGAAGCATTGTTGCCGCCGATTGCCACCTTCAATTTTAAACGATGATAGACAGACGAATGTAGGCGAGACGATGCGCAAAACAGGCGATTAAAAATCGCCTTAAACTTTGCGCATATCTTTGGTTTTGTCTTTACCTTGAGAGTCGCGTACAGCGCGATATGCAACAGCACGTGAGCCATTCCAGTTCACTTTTTTAACGTGGTTGTTCATCGAAACGCTTAAAGATTTACGTCCTTTTTTACGACGGTTTTTTAATACGTTACGACCTTTGCCGGTAGACATCCGTTTACGGAAGCCGTGCACACGCAGGCGTCTGCGAATCTTGGGTTGATATGTCCTTTTGGTCATTGTCCAATTCTCCAAAAAAAAAGAGCGAAATGCTCTTTTCTGATAAATCTAAAGTTAAAAAGGGGGCTTTACGCCCGATTTTTGCGAACAGGAAGTATAAAACATTCTTATACCTGTCGCAATGGACTCTTACTAATTTTTAAAAAGGGAAAAGCGGCTAAAAAGTAGTCAATTTAAGCGCTCTTAATCGACTTTTTTCTCGATTTTTGCCCCGAGTGCTTGGAGCTTGTGCAAGACATTTTCATAGCCCCGTTCGATCTGGTAAATGTTATGGATTGTGCTGGTCCCTTTGGCGCATAGCGCCGCTAAAACCATCGCCATACCGGCCCGAATATCAGGGCTAGGGACGCCGCCGGGGTTCGCATACAGCTGCGATTTGCCTTGAATAATCACCCGATGAGGGTCACACAACGTTACCCGAGCCCCCATAAACACCAAGCTATCGGTAAAGAAGAAACGACTTTCATACATCCAATCGTGCAATAAAACTGACCCTTTTGATTGAGTCGAGATCAAAACAGCGACAGACATCAAATCGGCCGGGAAACCGGGCCAAGGATGCGGTTTGATTTCCAGAATACGACCGGCCAATGTCTCCGCAATCGACATGCGCTGCTCGGCCGGGACCACAATCGCATCCCCATCAACGTTCCAATCAACCCCCAGCTTGTTAAACACTTGGCGCGCCATCACCATTTGGCCAGGGCTGGCTTTTTCAATACGGATAGAGCCACCCGTTACGGCCGCTGCCCCAATGAAGCTGCCGACTTCCATAAAGTCAGCACCAATCCTAAATTCAGTGCCATTTAAGGCTGACACACCTGTGATTTTTAGTCGGCTACTGCCAATCCCTTCAATTTTAGCTCCCATTTGGACCAGCATGTTACATAAATCTTGAACGTGCGGTTCGCTGGCAGCATTGTCAATAACCGTTTCACCCTCAGCCATAACCGCAGCCATAATCGTATTTTCAGTTGCGGTTACGCTGGCCTCAAGCTGTAGCAAATAGCCTGCCCCACGCAGTGGATCAGCGTTGATTGTAAATTTTGAATTACCTATAAATTTCGTCTCGGCCCCCAGTGCGTTTAACCCTTGAACGTGGGTGTCTAACGGCCGGCCGCCGATCCGATCACCACCGGGTAACGGCAAGCTAATCTCACCCATGCGGGCCAACATCGGGCCAGACAAAACAAACGAAGCACGAATGCGGGCCGCAAGTTCAAAATTCAGTTCAGTTTTGCGAATCGTTTCGGCATGAACGCGCCAACTATTAGGACCAAGAGACTCAAACTCAACCCCCAAATCTTGCATAATCTCGATCATGTCTCGCACATCCACAATATCTGGAATATTGTGCAAAATCATGGGCTGATCCGTCAGGATACAGGCTGGTAAAACTTTTAAAGCCGCATTTTTATTGCCGCTGGCTGTGATGGTTCCAGATAGCTGAACACCACCTTCAATTTCAAATCTACTCATATTAATTCACCTTTGGTTTGGGAGCGGGCTGATTATATGTAGATGCAGGTGGTGGGGAAAGATATTTAAGGATCATTCTTAAACAGGCCATCCCTTGCCACTCAAATGACCCTGGTAATTAACCCAAAGTGATACAAGTTAACTGTGATTATGAAAAAGGATAAAAAAATTAGTCAACCGCAGCGGTGTTCCCTTTATTAGGAACAGAGGCCAAGGCGGCCCTATTTTCTACAAATCGGCTAAAGGCATCCCATTCATCGGCTCGCAGTAAAATCTCGGGGAAAAACGGCCCATTCTGAATAGCCCGCTGCTGATCTAACAAACTTTGCGCAGTCAGCCCAGATTCTTGCATGCGATATTCCACCATTAGCCGAAATGTTGATCGCACGGGGATATCCATAAATTGGCGAATATTACCGGTTCCCTCCCCCACAACTCGATTTTGATTAAATGCGATTTTGACGTCTTCAATCTCGAGCCAAACACGCTGATAGTCGGCCGGGGTTAGTGGAGAGATTCCGCCAACTTGGGTGACCGCAAAATTAATGATCGCTTCTGACATGGGGTCTGCCGGGACACCCCGTTGGTCCATTAAGACTATCAGGTATCGCTCAAAAAATATTTCCCCGTATGCCTCTACTAAAAATTGGGCATCCTCGTCGCTCACCGGCCGGCCAATTAATGCGGGTGCAGGCAGAGTAATCTCAAGATCAGTTGCTTCAAATTGGAATCTACCTTCCAACATCTGAGTAGATATATTTGGAAAGAACAAGATGCTAATTTGTGGCGTTTGCTCCGTTTGGCAAGCATCAAATAACCCTTCTGCACACAGCGTGTTCAAGCGATTTTCGATCCAAGCAACCATTTGGTCAGCTATATCAAAATCAGTTACTGGAACAGAATCGTAGGCAAATCGGTCGGAGTATCTTTGAGTCTCAGCATTTTCCGATTCTGCGTCAAGTGCAGTCCAATGCAACGGACCCGGAGGGGCAAGGAGCCAACGGTCAGCTCCTAGGCGAAAAATTTCTTCTTGCATCAATGTGATTTCGCGTCCCCATTTGTCAACATATTGCACCTGATGGCTCAAAATAGCTTCGGTCAGGTCGGGTGAAAATGTGATCTCAGGGTTTTCATCTACTTGGTCTACTGATAGCCGTTGTAGTGAAGGCAAAATTGCAGCCCGACCGCTTAGTTTTTGATCCTTGGTTAAGTTTTGCTGTAGCCGAATCCAATCTGTGTCACGGCCGGACAGTTGATTGGTGAATAGTTCCACATCTTGCTCTTTTTCACTAGACAAGATGATTTCCCAGCTCTCCAAAACCTTTTGCTCTAATTCCTCTTCAACTGAGTTGACTCTCCAAAAAGCTGCCCAAGCTGCCACCCCAATCACGATAATAAGAAGGCCTAAAAGCCACCCCCGCCATGGTCGTGAAGGATTGTTACTACCTTGAGATGGGTCATTCCCGGCCGATTTCTCGACCACATCCCACCCAGTTTCTTCATCATGCCAATTAAATGATCCCATATTGGTAGATTATTTATTGATGCGAATTACGACTCTGCTTACAAAAGCAATTTTTGTCCCAAGCTTAAGGGTTTAGTTTCAAACGGCTAAATTGCATTTGATTTCAAAGGCTTTTGACCACAATTCTTGAGTAAAGTTATACTTCTGCCAAAACAAAATACAGGACTCTAAGATTTGAATTTATCTGATTTTGACTACTATCTACCAGAAGGGCTGATTGCACAAGCCGCTTTAGAAGATCGCTCTGCAAGCCGCTTGATGACTCTGCGCCAAAAATCAGGGGAAATTGGGCATCGAAATTTTGTCGAGATTATCGACTATTTCCGGCCGGGCGATGTTTTGGTTGCCAATAATAGCCGGGTCATCGCAGCACGTCTTTTCGGCCGCAAAGCAAGCGGTGGAAAAGCGGAGTTTTTACTGTTAAAACCAACCGACCAGGGCACTTGGATCGCAATGGGCGGTGGAAAACGGCTTCGTGAAGGGACAGAGGTCCGGCTAGACAAAAAAAATGGGGAGCCGGGAGAAATTATCGCCACAATTGAAGCGGTACTTGAAGGTCCCGGCCGCGAAATTCGCTTCTCAGAGCCCAATACCCAACTTTGGTTAGACGATTACGGCCATATTCCACTACCTCCCTACATCAACCAGTCGCTTGATGATTCAGAACGGTACCAAACAGTTTATTCTCGATCAGAAGGGTCAGCCGCCGCCCCCACGGCCGGACTGCACTTTACCCCCGAAATACTTTTAGCCCTACGGGATAAGGGGGTGATGTTTGAAACAGTCACGCTCCATATCGGGTTGGACACCTTTAAGCCGGTCACGGCCGATGTGGTCAGCGATCACACCATCCACAGTGAATGGGCAACGATAACGCCTGAAACGGCAAAACGAATTAACGAAGCGAAGCTGGCTGGCGGCCGGATAATTGCAGTGGGTACCACAAGCTGCCGAACGCTCGAAACAGCAGCCTTGCGGTCGGCCGGAATCGAAGGAAGCCTGCAAACCATTAGCGAGCGGGACAAAAACGGGGAAACGGCCGACATGTGTCCATGGAAACCGGTTATCGCTTATGAAGGCTCGACAGATTTATTTATCTACCCTGGGTATCAGTTCAGAGCCGTAGACGCCATGCTTACCAACTTCCATTTGCCAAAATCTTCCTTAATCATGATGATTTCTGCCCTAGCAGGGCATAAAAATGTGATGCAAGCTTATGACGTCGCCGTGGCTGAAAAATATCGTTTCTTTTCATTAGGCGATGCGATGCTCATCCATCAATCTGATTTTTAGATGCAAAAACCTAGGTTCTAGATAATCTGTGCCAACTGTTTTTAGCCACGAAATTACACAGATTAATTTTGAATATCCGCGAAAATCAGCGTTTACCTGCGACTAAGTTTTCAAGTTTTCAAAAGCTCCCTAAAACAAAAAAGGCCGCTTGGACGAAAATCCAAGCGGCCTTTTATTTTTAATCAGAACGTGTCCTACATGTTCGCGGTTAATGCTTCCAAGAACTCATAGTTGTCGTTGGTCTCACGTACACGTTGGATCATCGCTTCAGTTGCAGATGCTAGGTCATAGCCTGGTGTATCGATCAAATGGCCCAACATACGGCGCATTGTGTAAACACGTGCCAGTTCATCACCAGAGAGCAATAGCTCTTCACGGCGTGTACTTGACCGTTCAATGTCAAATGCTGGGAAGATACGACGCTCTTGCATACGACGGCTGAGCATCAATTCCATGTTACCGGTACCTTTGAACTCTTCGTAAATGACGTCGTCCATACGGCTGCCCGTATCAACTAGAGTTGTACCGATAATGGTTAAGCTACCACCTTCTTCAAGATTACGAGCTGCACCAAAGAAACGTTTTGGCGGATACAAAGCTGTTGGATCTAGACCACCGGACAATGTACGGCCGCTGGGTGAAAGTGTTAGGTTGTAAGCACGCGCCAAACGAGTAATCGAGTCAAGCAAGATCACAACGTCACGGCCTGATTCAACCATCCGTTTTGCACGCTCAAGTGCCATTTCAGCAACTCGGCAGTGATTTTTTACCGGCTCATCGAAGGTTGAGCTAATCACTTCACCTTCTACCGAACGGTCCATGTCAGTTACCTCTTCCGGCCGCTCACCGATCAATGCGATCATCAAGTGAACTTCGGGGAAGTTAGCTGAAATACCGTTTGCAACATCTTTTAAAACAGTTGTTTTACCCGCTTTAGGAGGAGAAACAATCAATCCACGTTGCCCACGGCCGATTGGCGAAATAAGGTCAATCAGACGGGTAGACAAGATATTAGGAGTTGTCTCAAGCTTTAGCTTTTGCTCTGGAAAGATCGGGGTCAATTCTTCAAAACGCGGGCGCCCTTTTGCATGTTCTGGATCAAACCCATTTACAGATTCAACCCGGATAAGGCTATGATATTTTTCGTTGTCTTTTGGTCCGCGAACTTGACCAATCACCATGTCGCCATGGCGCAATCCTAAACGGCGGATTTGAGAGTGAGAAACATAAATATCACGATCACTTGGTGAATAATTTGCTCCCGCTCGCAAAAAGCCCATAGGCTGTTTATCTTCGGTTATGGTCTCAAGAACCCCACCCCGAAAATCATGTCCTTTGGCGCGTGCTTCCGTACGCATAATTTCCATGACCAAAGGGCCTTTTTTCATTGTGCTGAAACCGCTTACGCCGATTTCCTTAGCTAGCATTCGTAATTCGCTAAGTGTTTTTTGCTCTAAAATATTGTAATCCATGTCTATCTCCAGACAATTGAGGGTGTGAAATCAGTTCAACACAGGGACAAATATGTTTGTCCAATCCTCTGAGTTATATACAAATTGTTTTTGAATAGTTAAGTTTTTTTAATTAAATCAAATTGGAAAGTTTTAACTAAAGTAGGAACGCACAGTCCATAAAGGCTTTAAAACTAAGTAAAACATTTACCTTTTCAACTCTCGCAAAGGCGCCAAATCGGTAATCATTGGCTATATAAAAGATAAGATGCAGTTATCTGCTATCCGTCAATTTATTTTAAAAATAATATTCGTATCAGGAACAATTAGATTTAATAAGCTCTGGTAGATTTTTCCCAGTTGTTACCCAAACATAACTGTATAGGGCTGGCCGTCAATCGGTTGCGTTACTTATATGGTTGCAAAACGGTTTAAGCTGGGGATGGTTTGTAAAACCACGATCATAGTATAACGTGATACAAGCACCAGGTCAATCGAAATACCAATTTTATTTAGTCTAATCTTTTAATGAAGTCTTCGGCTTTTTGCACCAGTCTGGTGTTCCCAATAAAAAACGGAGTCCGATCATGTAAATCAGCCGGGGTTAAATCTAGAATAGATTGTTGCCCATTTGATGCATATCCTCCAGCGTGATGTGCTAAGTACGCCAAAGGAGCTGCTTCATAAAGCAATCGGATTTTACCGTTTGGCTTATTTTTCTCTCCCGGATACATAAATACGCCGCCTTTTAACAGGTTACGATGAAAATCTGCCACCAAAGAGCCGATATATCTCTCTGACAGTCCTTGAGGGGCATCTTTTTCTTCTTGTTGATTTCCTTGTAACCAGCTTGTGTACGCCTGCACACCTTCAGACCAACGTTGGTAATACCCGTGGTTGGCGCTGTAATAGGTAGGATCAGGAAAGCGTAAATCAGGATGAGAAAGTAAAAATTCACCGATGTGTGGATCTAACGTAAAGCCGTGCACGCCTTGACCTGTGCTGTAAACCAACATGGTGCTAGCGCCGTACAATACGTATCCGGCCGCCAATAACTTCCGCCCCGGTTGCAAACAGTCCTCGACTCGGCCGCGATTGGCCCAGTCAACACAGCGGTAAATCCCAAAGATTGTTCCGATAGATACATTAACATCGATATTTGACGATCCATCTAACGGATCATAAACAAGAACATAACGCCCTTTTTGAAACTCGTTAGGAATCTCTAGAATATCTTCATGCTCTTCGGAAGCCATCGCACAAACACGGCCGGTGTGGTCGCACAAACGGAAAATTGTGCGGTCTGCATATACATCTAGCTGTTGTTGTTCTTCACCCTGAACATTTACCTCTCCAGCAGAGCCCAAGATGTCGGCCAAACCTGCGCGGGTAGTTTTGTTTGCAATTAGCTTGGCGGCCATTGCAAGATCGTACAAGAGATTAGTGAAGTCACCACGAGCATAATCAGGCTGGTTTTCAAGGATGTAACGCTCGATCGTGACAATCTTTCTTTTAAATTGCATATTATTTGACATGAACTAACCTCTAAATAGATTACTTATATTTATTTTGACGAATTAAATAGTTAAATAGGAGGGAGGAGTTGTGTGCTCTGGGGAATCTCTACAGTCACAATTTTTTACTATTATACAGTTTGCAGATACAACGTAGAAATCTCTTTTTAAACTTTTTTAGACGGCCACTAATCCGAATAAGATAACCAGATAGTAACCGGGGACGATGCCCCATAAAATCGTATCAAGCCGATCCATGATACCACCATGTCCGGGTATGATACCGCCGTAATCTTTCACTCCTGCCTGGCGTTTTAACATTGACATGCATAAATCACCAAGTGGCACACCAATTGACAAGATTAGGGCGATCAGCAGGACGCTTACGGTATCAAACTGAGGATAAACGACCCAGCCGAATAGAGGGGTAATAATGAGGCTTGAAACGATACCAAGCAGATACCCTTCAACACTTTTTCCAGGGCTTGTATTGGGCGCAATTTTTGTCCGGCCGATCAGACTTCCAAAGACATATGCGCCTACGTCGGCCGACCATATCGCAAACATCAACAGCAAGAAAACATCACCCTCGATATCTAACCCACGTACTCGAAACAGATAGCGTCCCATCCATCCGATTATCACAACTCCTAAAACCATCTTCATAAAGTGGTTAGATGGGAAAGTAGCACGCTTAAATTCATATCCCCACAACGAAAGTAACAAAAGCCCAAACAAACTAATGTAAATGTAAAAGTCGTTTTCAGGGGCCCAGTTAAACAATTCGGCAGCAAAAATCAGGCTGACAGCGCTGGCCAGAGTCGCTGTATGCAGCTGATGTTTTTCACCAAACGCCATCCGTGCGTACTCGAAACACCCTAGCACCAAAAGGGCAAACAGGATAACAGTGAATACCCATCCACCAAAAAAGATAAGAAAGTAGCAGAGCGGGACTCCGATGATAACTACAAAAAATCGTTGCCAGAACATAATGAAGCAGGCGCCTTAATTTAAAATAAAACAGCCGCATCCAAAATTAATCGGAACGGCTGTGAGGGTGTTTTCAGAATTAGTCAATAGCGGGTGCATTTAGTTAGGCAGACAATGCCCCAAATCGTCTATCGCGACTTGTGTATGAGATCAAAGCCTCGTACAGCTCTGCTCGGCCGAAATCGGGCCAATAAACAGGGGTCAAATAGTATTCAGAGTACGCGGCTTGCCAAATCAAAAAGTTGCTGATCCGGTATTCACCACTGGTGCGAATCAACAAATCGGGATCAGGTACACCGGCCGTAAACAAATATTTGCCAAACGTTTCTTCATCCAGATCATCTGGCGACAACCCATCTGCCAAAATTTGTTTCGTTGCATGCACAATTTCTGCACGCCCACCATAGTTAAACGCTACGTTTAACAATAACCGGTCGTTATTCTTTGTTAAATCAATGGCGCGTTGAACTTTTTCCTGCAAAGCAGGGGCCACCCCGTTTAAATCTCCAATATGCTGCACGCACACACCTTGATCATTTAAATCGTGAATTTCTTGATCTAATACCCGGGCAAAAATGCGCATTAAGCCGCGAATTTCAGATTCCGGCCGGGTCCAATTCTCAGTCGAAAACGCATAAATCGTTAGGATTTCAATATTAAACTCAATGCATGCATCGATGATTTCTCGTAGATTTTCAACACCAGCACGATGCCCAGCTTGGCGCGGTAACATTCGCTTTTTAGCCCATCGGCCATTACCGTCCATAATTACAGCGACATGTTTTGGAATTTTTAGCCCGTCTAATTCGAGATTTTCTTTATTTAAAACCATGTTAATTGACTCTTGATTTGATAATGTTTGAGCATTAAATTTAATATGAAGCAGAGAAAGCACCTAACACTCAGGTGCTTTCAACTTGAATCAAACCAATGGAGCAATAATTCAGAAGCAACTATGGCTTCGTCAATTGACGAAGCCTAAAGTGTTTTACCGTGTTCCAACCTGGCAATATTTCTTTTACCAAACACTAGAGCTGCAGTAATTCAGATTCCTTCTTTTTACCGACTTCTTCTGCGTTGCTGATAAACTTATCAGTTAGTTTTTGCAAACTTTCGTGGGCCCCTTTTTCCTCATCCTCTGAAATCATCTTCTCAGACTTCATATCTCTGAAATCGTTTTGAACATCTCGTCGCACGTTGCGAATAGCAATACGAGCTTCTTCGATTCGTTTGCTTACCTGTTTTACCATTTCGCGGCGTCTTTCTTCCGTTAACGGCGGGATATTTAGACGAATGATCTTGCCATCGCTATTTGGTGTCAAACCAAGTTCTGACTTTAAAATGGCTCGCTCTATAGCGGAAACAGATGACGCATCATATGGTTTGATTAAAAGCTGTTGTGGCTCTGGCACTGAAACGCCAGCAAGCTGATTCAAACTCAGGTTCGACCCATACAGCTCAATAACCAAACGGTCTAATAATGCAGGAGATGCTCGTCCGGTACGAAAGGAATCGAGGTCAGCTTGTAAAGAGGTAATTGCTCCTCCCATTCGGCTCTCTGCGTCTTGCAACAGATCATCTATCATGTTTTTTCTCTCTTGTTTTGAAAACCCATTTACTCTGTGTTCAGAGTACCAAAGTTTCTTGAATTATCAAGGCTGATAGTACCATAGGCTATAGGATTTTCAACTCCACCTTATCGACATTGGTAGTCAGGGCAAGATTTGAATCGGGTTCAATCCGGCCGCTGCTTCGTTCATGACTGAACCGGTGTTGATTGGGCGTTTTTACAGTCCTAAACAACACCGATCCATCAAAAACTTGGTAGAGCTAATCGCCCCACTCATTATTTCGTGATCAAAGTCCCTATATTTTCGCCTAAGATAAACTTGTTGATGGCATCCTCTTCCCACAGGTCAAGCACGACAATCGGCATTTCGTTATCCATACACAGCGATATGGCGGTTGAGTCCATCACTTTTAATCTAGAATTCAAGGCATCAATATAGCTCAGCTGATCATATTTGACCGCGTCTGGGTTTTTCATCGGGTCTGAATCATAAACCCCATTTACCTTGGTCCCTTTGATCAAAACTTCTGCATTGATTTCGTTTGAGCGCAACGCACCGGCCGAATCAGTCGTGAAGTATGGATTTCCAGTACCTGCTCCAAAAATAACCACTCGCCCTTTTTCCATGTGGCGGATGGCTCTGAGCCGAATGTAGGGCTCAGCGATTGCGCGCATCTCGATTGCAGTTTGAACACGGGTTGGTGTTCCACCTTGCTCTAGCGCGTCACGTAGCGCCAAGCTGTTCATAACAGTTGCAATCATCCCCATATGATCGGCCGTTGTCCGATCCATCCCCATTTCCATGCCGATGGCTCCCCGCCACAAATTGCCAGCTCCGATTACAACCGAAACTTGAACGCCTAAATCATGCACAGATTTCACGACAGATGCAACATAAGCAGCTCTCGTGGGATCAATCCCAAATCCTTTGTCGGTAGCCATCGCTTCCCCACTAAGTTTAAGAAGAATTCTCTTGAATCGTAAATCTGACATTTTATTAAATCTCCAAAGTTAAACGGTTTGAGTGAATTGTATAGTGCAACCCTTATTGTAAAAGGTATTGGTCTGTTTGTACCAAACAATACCTAGATAAAGTCAGGTTTAAAAGCTGATCGGTTGCTTATTAAAATTGGTAAAAAAAAGGGCGTAGATTTGATCTACGCCCTGAATGCTTAATCTTGTGATTCGCCGATTTCGAATCGAGCGAATCGGCCGACAATAATGTTTTCGCCCGTTGTGCTGATTGTCTCAGTCACAAGGTCTTTAATCTTCTTACTATCGTCTTTAACGAAGTCCTGTTCGAGCAAACAGACTTCTTCGTAATATTTGGCCAATCGTCCAGAAACAATTTTCTCAACGATGTGTTCTGGCTTGCCTTCTGCAAGCGCTTGGTTTTTCAAAACTTCCATCTCACGATCAAGTTCTGTTTGATCCACATCTTCAGTTTTGACGTATTTTGGTGACATTGCCGCAATTTGGAGGGCCAAATCATGTGCGAGCTCTTGAAACTTCTCGTTTTTCGCCACGAAGTCAGTTTCACAATTGAGTTCGAGCATGACACCAATGCGCCCACCGGGGTGAGAATACATTTTAATAATGCCTTCGTTTGCATCACGGCCGACCCGTTTTGCAGCCCGAGCAGCCCCTTTTTCACGCAAAAGGTCAACCGCTTTTTCGAAGTTACCATCGGTCGCTTCAAGTGCTTTTTTCGTCTCAAGGATTCCTGCGCCTGTTGCTTCACGCAGCTCTTTTACCATTTGGGCAGTGATGTTTGCCATGCCTAACTTACTCCTAAAAATTGATCAATGGCTGCAAACGGTTATG
>JAHDEN010000332.1 GCA_020628815.1 Chloroflexota bacterium
ACAATCGGGCTGATTTGTTATGACTATGGTTCTGGCAAATCAATTGGCAGCCTCAACATTACTTATACAAATGGGTATATCAACGAGATTGAAATAGATGAAAGAGATAATGAGGGAAAATCGGTCTCTGCCTATACGACTCACACAACTTCAGTTGAATCACATGTTGCGGAAGTTATGTCGAATGGTTGGTTAAAAATAACAACAAGGTTCGACTATTATGATTCGAGTAAGGCAGATATTGTAAAAGTCGATTACCTCGCTCGTTCATTGGACTTCTTCGATTCTGATGCTGTCAAAGCACTTGGTCAAGTGAACGTCGCTGTTTGTGGCGTCGGCTGCATCACCGGTAAAGATGTTCAGTCTGCCACATTCGTTTATTGGGATAGCCAAAATCAACCGCAGACCGTCACCGATAGTGATGGGCCATTATTCTGCATTCGGGGTGACAAACATCGATGTCATGATTTTTCTGATCAACTCACCGATGTAGAGGTGCAAATTCATACAAAAAATGGGCGTTCGGTACGGTTTGCACCAGAAGGATCATATTATTTAAATCAGATCAAGCCGATTTGGCCTTATCCCATCCAGCAAAAATCAATATCTGCTAGCCAAGTTTCTGTGGTTGAAATCAAACCGCTAGACGGGGGCGAGTTATTGGTCTTAGATACAAACTCTAATGAGGTTTTCAGCGCCAAAAAGCGGGGGAATCGATACGAGTTGATCAAAGCGGCCTTGGGATCTAAAAAAGTACACAGTGTTGCCGCAACGGCCGACGGCACCGTCTATGGATTAACTGTAGAAGAAAACAAAGTTGTAAAGCTTGTCGATAATTTTTCTTTCGCACTGATGTGGACAGCCATCAGTAACTCAGTGAACGACATATTTATCGGTTCGAGCGTTTACATCAATTATTCTGGCGACTTATATCGCTACGATGTCAAAAATAAAAATTGGAACGAAATCGGCCGGGCCGGGGCAAAGCACATTGCCATTGATCGTGGCTTAGTCAAGCTGAACGGCTCAGGAAGGAGAGCGTTGTTATGGAGCGAGAGAACAGGTTCCTGGGAAGAGCTTGGCGGTAATTTTGCTGATATACACGGTGGTCAATCTAAGATTTTAGCGACGAATGTAACCGGTCAAGATATTTTTC
This sequence comes from Chloroflexota bacterium, assembly GCA_020628815.1. Taxonomy (GTDB): domain Bacteria; phylum Chloroflexota; class Anaerolineae; order Promineifilales; family Promineifilaceae; genus WTJY01. The sequence goes on from JAHDEN010000332.1 coordinate 1,157, forward strand.
TATACAACTTTACGAGTGACAGTTGGTCAAGAATTGGTGATCCGGGAAATCAATACGCAATCACTGATGACGGCCGTGTGTTTAAACTGTCTTCAAGCAAGGATAAAATCTTGCAATGGACCGGCAACGGACAAGAGTGGATCCAGGTTGGTGGTGCGGCAAGCTCTATTTTTGCAAGCGGCGACCATCTGTATGGCACGCACCCCCGTGACCCGCAAGATGTCCACCGTTATCTCGACCAACCGATGAAATGGCGCAGCGCTAATCAGGCAAAAGCGCGCAGTTAATCTGCAGGCTTGTTACCCTACTGTACAAAGAGCTTTGGTTTTTGCCAAGGCTCTTTTTTAACGGAAAGTATCAGCACCATAGGCCCAAACCTAAAACTTTCCAAAAATTTGGAAAGGTGCTTGAGTAAACTATCAGAATTGTAGGACCACCCCTTTAGGAGACATTGATTCAATGATACAACACGATACAAATTCACCCCAATTGACTGCTGGAGGCCCAGTTCGACCCGGCTTTGTGGCGGGCGGCACCATCCAGGGGGACCGGGCGATTTACATCGAGCGTAAAGCGGATGAAGAGCTATTCGATTTATGTATGAAAGGGGAATATGGCTTTGTGCTGACTGGCCGCCAAATGGGAAAGTCGAGCCTGATGGTTCGAACGGCCGACCGCTTGCGCCAAACCAGTGTCCGGCCGGTCATTATCGACCTCAGCGAGATGGGAACCCACACCACCCAAGAAGAATGGCACTTCGGCATTCTTGATTATTTAGATGAGGCGTTGCCGTTTACAACCGATCCGTTTGACTGGTGGGAGGCCAACAGCCATTTGGGATATACCAAGCGACTGGGCGACTTTTTAACAGAGGTGGTGGTTGAGGAAATTGAAGAAAAAGTTGTCCTCTTCTTTGATGAAATTGATACGACGATTCGGCTCCCGTTTGCCGACGACTTTTTTGCGGCGATCCGCGCCCTCTACAACAATCGAAGCGAGCATCCAAAACTCCACAACTTGTCGTTTGTTTTGATTGGGACCGCCACTCCGGATGATCTGATTAAAGATCAGATGCGCACCCCGTTTAATATCGGTACACGGGTTGAGCTGACCGATTTCACCTTTGCGGAAGCGAAGCCACTGGCGGCCGGATTTGAGACCACACCTAAAAAAGGAGAGCGGCTGCTCCAATATGTGCTTGATTGGACAAGTGGGCATCCATTTTTAACTCAAAAGGTTTGTGCCGCTTTGACGGAAGGGGCCATTGATATGGCAGACAAAAGTGATGTGGCTGAAAAGGTAAGCAGCCTGTTTTTTGCAGATGGGGCTGATGATTCCAGCATACGCTGGACTAACCGATATTTGGTGAATAGACCGGCCGCACAAAAAGAGCC
>JAHDEN010000145.1 GCA_020628815.1 Chloroflexota bacterium
TTTTGCAGGAGGGGACGGCCGCTCCATCGATCAAAACGGTGCAGGCGTGGCACTGCTCTTGGGCACAGCCAAGTTTCGGTCCTTTGCAATCTAGATCGTTGCGCAGGGCAAATAAGAGCGGGGTTTCAGGGTTGAGGGTTAATTCTTTTTCAGCTCCATTGACGTTCAGGCGAATCGGCTTTTCCATTTTTCCTCCAAGCAATCATTGGTCAGGAAGATAGTCTACTTCAAGGAAGATTTTGGGAAAAACTAAAACCCTAAAACCTCCTGACAGTACGTTGTCAGGAGCCCCCTGTTACGATGTGTTTAACAGTCAACGTTCAAGTGTGAGCGGACCAAATTAAATACAAATCAACAGGAGAAAAATCATGAAACGTACAGCAATTAACCCATGGAACTGGTCACTAAATTTTGGATATAACCAAGCAGAAGTAGTAGAAGGGGCAAAACGGCAATTAATCTGCGCTGGACAGACGTCGGTAGACGGTGAGGGGAATCCTCAACATCCCGGCGATATGCGGAGCCAAATCGGGTTGGCTTTAGACAACTTGGAGGCTGTGTTGGCCGCGGCCGGCATGGATTTAACCAACGTGATCCGGTTAGACATCTATGCAACCGATGTCGATGAACTGATGAAGAATTTTGATGTGATCGGCGGCCGGTTTGGCTCAGTTGGAGCCACACCCCCGCAGAGCGTGTTGGGTGTCACTCGCTTAGCCATCCCACCATTGATGTTTGAAATTTCGGCAGCAGCGGCCGATTAAATCGATAACGAAGCCTGAGCCAGCTAGCTTTCTACGAGATACTCAAGATAGTTAAAGAGTGAGCCTACATCTAACACTTTTTAGCCATATCTTTATAGGTTTTTCATGCGGGTGAGTCCCCCAGCTAGTGTACGATTCATCTATTCAAATGTGCCCCACTAATTGCACGAGCGTTTGCAATCAGAGCTGCGGAGCCAATTCTCAATCTCATTTGGATCGAATGGATGAACGAAAAACCGGAATCAACTTCAGTTTCCACTCCCCCCTTCTCTGTGGCCCTTATCGGTAACAGCTCGCTTTGTATTCAATGCGCACAGCTGTTGTCTGATAACCAGCACCCGATTATGGGGATTGCGACATCTGATCCGGCCGTAGAGCGCTGGGCGGCCGAGGCGAACATTCCCTGCCTGTTTTTTGCGGAAGCAGACGGGATCGAAAACGAGCGATTGGCTGAGTTTTTTGAGCAACGTCCGTTCGATTATTTGTTTAGCATCGACAACGCAGTCATTTTGCCAGACAGCATCTTGAGCCTACCCAACGCCCTCGCTATCAACTACCACGATGCGCCGTTGCCCCGCTACGGCGGACTCAACGCCACCACGTGGGCCATCCATAACCAAGAAAAAACGCACGGTGTCACTTGGCACGTTGCGGCCAGCAAAGTTGATGCTGGGGATATTCTCAAGCAGCATCTGGTTGAGCTATCTGACCACGAGACGGCGCTTGCGCTCAATGCAAAATGTTACGAAGCGGCGATTTCTGCCTTTCATGAGCTGATGGGTGATTTAGCCGCAGGAACGCTTACACGGGAACCGCAAGAGACACAAAATCGCTCGTTCTACTTTGGCCATCAGCGGCCGACCCCCGGCTGTATCATCACCTGGGATCAACCGGCCGATGATCTGATCGCGATGGTCCGCTCACTGAGCTTTGATAGCTACCTCAATCCGCTGGGCATTCCCAAAATCGCTTTTAAGGATCAGGTTGCGCTTATCAGCCAGGTCGAAAAACTTGAGACACAATCAGCGGCCGAACCGGGAACCCTGCTGGCGATCCAAGCGGACGAGATCACCATCGCCACGGCCGACTTTGACGTTGTTCTCAGCCGGTTTCAAGATCACTCCGGCCGGGCATGCTCAGCCGCTTTTATCACCGAGCGCTGGGGGTTGACCCAGGGTGATTGTCTGCCAAAGCTGGCTCCGGCCGTTGCTCAGCAGATTACAGCTTTCACTAAAACAATTCACAAGCACGAACCCTACTGGGTCAGTCGGCTCAGCTCGATCACGCCGCTTAAACTACCGTATGTCGATACCGTTTTAAGCCCTGCCACCGACGGCCCAATTGAGTGTATTTCGCTTGAAATTCCGCCAACAATCACCAGCCACCATCAAAAATATATTCACGATCAATCGTTGGGTGACTTTTTGGCCTCGATGGCCGCTATCTATTTGGCCCGATTGTCGGGAGAAACAACGTTTGACATCGGGTTCCAATCGGCCGAGCTACATGCAAGACTCAGCGATGGAGAGATGTCGCATCTTTTTGCACCCCACGTTCCGTTCCGTATCGATTTAGACAACGCACAAGCTGTCGAGACGGCCGGAGCCATCCTAAAAAAGCAGATTGACAGCAGCTGTGCGCGGCACACATTCACGGCCGATTTAACCGCGCGCTACCCAGAACTGCGGGCAATGGGGGATAGCGGCCAACTGTTCAGTGTGCTGATCGAAATGTGTTCAGCTGATCGTCTTGAACATAGCCCATCAACCCAAAATAATGCGGACTTGATCTTACAACTGCCGGAAGCGGCTGATGAAGATGGCCGAGCAGAAATGAGTTGGCTCTACCGGCCAGGGCGGATCGCGGCCGAAAACATCGGCCGGATGCAGCAGCAGTTTTTAACCCTGCTTGAGCACGCAATTGAAAACCCGGCCGAGCCGATCAGCACCTTGCCCATTCTGACACCGGCCGAAACAGATCAAATTTTAGTTGACTGGAACCCAACTTTTGGCCCGTATCCCCAAGGAGAGTTTTTTCATAACCTGGTGGAAGCGCAAGCAAAACGGGTGCCGAACCATACCGCCGTTGTCTACGAAGATCAGCGGTTGACCTACCAAGAGCTTGATGCTCGTGCTAGCCATTTGGCCCAACAACTGAGCCAAATGGGGGTTGGGCCCGAAACATTGGTCGGGTTGCTGGTTGAACGTTCGCCAGACATGATGGTCGCCATTTTGGGGATCTTAAAAGCGGGCGGCGCCTACGTGCCGATGAATACGGCCGACCCTGACGAACGGCTCGCTTTTATTGTAGAAGATACCGCACTAACCGTGCTGGTAACGCAGGAATCACTCATCGGTCGACTGCCCACAAGCGACCTTAAAACCATTTGTTTAGACCCCGGTTGGTACGATCCCGATTTTGAATCGGTTGATCGATTTGACCACGGGCTAACGATCGACAACTTAGCCTATGTCATCTACACCTCCGGCTCCACCGGCCGACCCAAAGGGGTCATGATGTCCCATCGCTCCCTCGTGAGCCGCTTTTATTGGGAGATGGATGAGTTCGGCCGGGACGAAACCGACGTTGTTTTGCAGCAGTTTTCGATCAGTTTTGACTATTCGGTCTGGGAGATATTTGTCGCCCTGACCACTGGAGCCAGCTTGGTGATGACCAAGCCCCACGGCCACACTGATCGTGCCTATCTGACCCGGTTAATTAAAGAGCAAGGCATCACCATTACCGGCTTTGTTCCCGCAATGCTCGAGTCGATCTTAGACGAAACGGAGCTGGCAACAATTGCCAGTTTGCGCCAAGTTGCTACCGGTGGAGAAGAGCTAACGGTTGAGCTACAGACAAAATATTTTGATCGGATGTCGGCCGAATTGTTGAACGGCTACGGACCAACCGAAGCCTGTATCGACGCGACCTACTGGGTCTGCACACCCACGTTTGAACACCCGCGCATCCCCATCGGCCGCCCGCTGGCCAATTCACGCGTCTATCTGCTGGATGACAATTTGCAACTGGTCCCGCCCGGCGTCCCCGGCGAAATGTGCATTGGTGGGATTGGGCTCGCCCGTGGCTACTTGAATCGGCCTGATCTAACGGCCGAAAAATTTGTACCAGATCCCTTTTACCCTGAACCGGGCGAACGACTCTACCTAACGGGTGACCTCGCCTACCATTTGCCCGATGGCAACATCGTCTTTGTCGGCCGGAAAGACAACCAGATTCAGCTACGCGGCCACCGGGTAGAGCTTAGTGAAATCCAGCTGGCGCTAGAAAAGCACCCGGCCGTGCAACGCAGCGTGGTTGTGGCTCATGGGGATACCCATCAGACCAAACAACTTGTCGCTTACATCAAACCACATGATGGGGCACAGCTAACCAACCAGGCTTTAAGGCGATCACTTACCAGCCTGCCCGACTACATGTTGCCGAGCTCAATCATCCTTGTTGATGCATTTCCGCTCACCAACAACGGCAAAATCGACACCGCCCAACTGCCCGCCCCCACACGGGGCAATCGACTGACAGATGAGGCCACGGTCCGGCCGCACACCGAGGACGAAGCGATTATCGCTGCTATTTGGGAAGAGGTACTCGAGATCGATGCGGTCGGCATCCATGACAATTATTTTGCGTTGGGTGGCAACTCGCTCATGATCACCCAAATCGCCTCCCGCCTGCGTGAACAGCTCCACTTTGACCTGCCCATCCATGAACTATTCGAGGCTCCAACGGTGGCTCAGCTGGCGCTCAAAAAAGCCTCTCTGATCGATCAGCAGAGTGAGAGGGATCAGCAGGACTCTCTGGCGTTTAATTCCGCTTTCCAAATCAAACCGGCCGAGCGCGGCTCCACCGCCCCGCTATCATTTGCTCAGCAAGGGCTTTGGTTTTTGGATCAGCTTGAAACCGACAACATTGCGTACAACATCCCCCAAGCTTACCGTTTAAAGGGGCAGCTTAATATTGGGGCGTTTCAGAAAAGCCTAACCGAGGTTGTGGCACGACACGAAATATTGCGCACAACGTTTGAGCTGCATGGGTCAGAACCGGTGCAGGTCATCCAGCCCGCAAGCCCGTTCAAATTGCAGCTTGTTGACTTAACCGGAGACCATGAACCAGCTCAGACGGCGGCTGCACTCATCCAACAAACCAACGAACGGCCGTTTGATTTGGCCAACGATCTTATGCTGCGCGCCTGTGTGTACCAGTTGGGCAACAACGACTATATCTTGGCTCTATTTACCCATCATATCGCTTATGATGGCTGGTCTGATGCTGTTATGTGGCAAGAGCTAACCGCGCTTTACACAGCATTTTGCACAGGGGCCACGGCCGAGCTCCCCAACCTGCCGATCCAGTATGCTGATTATAGTTTTTGGCAGCGAGAGCAACATGCAGATGCCCATATCGGCGAACATCTCGATTTCTGGCGAGAGCAACTGTCTGACCTAGAAACACTCCAACTGCCAACCGATTACACACGGCCACCCCGACTCACCTACCACGGCCGAGCGGTGCCATTTAAACTGTCAAAGCAGGTCACAGCTCAACTCAAACAGATTACACAACGCCATAACGGCACCTTGTTTATGACCCTGCTGTCAGCCTTCAAGCTCCTTCTTTCACGCTACAGCGGGCAGTCTGACATTGTGGTTGGCACATCAATCGCCAACCGCACCTTGAGCGAAATCGAGCCGTTGGTCGGCTTTTTTATCAACACGCTTGTTGTGCGCTCAAAGCTTGATCAAGACAGCTCGTTTGAGACCCTGCTCCAGCAGGTGCGGCAAACCCTACTCGCAAGCTACCCGCACCAAACGCTCCCGTTCGAGCGCATTGTTGAAGAGATTCAGCCAACGCGGGACCTAAGCCAAAATCCGATTTTTCAGGTGCTGTTTGTGCTGCAAAACACCAAGCAGAACCGCTTTGAGCTACCCGACCTTGAACAATCATTCTGGCCGTTAGAGCACAAGTCAATCCATATCGATCTTGAATGCGAATTTTATGAGCATGAGGGAGAGCTAGTTGGGGAATTTGTCTACAACACCGCTCTTTTTTCGCAGCAGACGGTTGAACAAATGGTGAACCACTACATCAACTTATTAGAGTTGATTGGTACGGGGGATGATCGGCCGATTTCGCAGATTCCTCTTTTGTCATCCCAAGAAGAGCATCAAATTTTAACCGGCTGGAACGAGACAGCGGTACCGCTTCCAGACCAATCGTTAAGCGAGCTATTTGCCGCTCAAGCAGCCCAATCCCCCGACCAAACTGCGATAATTTATGGGGATGAAACGGTGAGCTATCGAGAAGTGGCGCAGCGCACAAACCAACTTGCGGTTACGATGCAGGCGCGTGGCATTCAGGCTGGTGATCGGGTAGGTGTCGCGCTTGAACGGTCCCCAAATGTTACGTATGCGCTGCTGGCAATCTTGCAACTGGGGGCAACTTATGTACCGCTTGATCCGGCATACCCGGCCGAGCGTTTGCAGTGGATGGCGGATGACGCCCAACTGTCACTGCTGGTAACCAACGAGCAATACGCCCCACTGTTTGACAACACCCATCAATGGCTACTGTGTATGGATGGGGTGAAATGGGATGCCCCATCTGACAAAAAACCGGGCTTTGCACACCGACCACAGGGAGATGCTCCTGCCTATATTTTGTACACATCGGGCTCTACCGGCCGACCGAAAGGGGTTGTAGGGTGTGAGCGTGGCATTTTGAATCGGATGAATTGGATGTGGCGCACCTATCCGTTTAAGGCTGGAGACGTCGGCTGTCTAAAAACATCGCTTTGTTGATTCGATCTGGGAACTGCTGGGGCCGCTGCTCAAAGGTGTGCCGACGGTGATTGTGCCGAACCGAACAGTTGAGGATCCACCCGCTTTTATCCAATTGCTGGCCAAACACAAAGTGTCGCGTCTGGTGGTTGTGCCAGCCTTACTCAATTTATTGCTTGATCTTGATCCTGATTTAGACAGCCAGCTGCCAGAGCTAGCTCTGTGGGTCAGCAGCGGGGAGTCGCTCCCGGCCGAGCTGTGTCGCCAATTTCATAGGCAGATGCCGGGGCGCACGCTGCTCAATCTGTACGGATCAACGGAGGTTGCGGCCGATGTAACCGTTTTTGATACCGTTAATCTCAAGCCAAATCAGCAGTTGGTTCCCATCGGCCGACCGATCGACAACACGCAACTTTATATTTTGCCGATAAACGACTCTATTACACAGCCTCTCCAGCCGGTGCCGATTGGGGTTTTAGGTGAGCTTGTCGTTGGCGGGGCTGGGGTTGCGGCCGGATATTGGCAACAGGATCAGTTAACCCGCAGTCGCTTTGTGCCAAATTCATCAAATCCAAGCGAAATGTTTTTCCGCACCGGTGATTTAGCCCGCTATTTGGCAGATGGCACCATTGAGCTCCACGGCCGGAACGATCAGCAGCTAAAAATCAACGGCAATCGGATCGAACCGGCCGAAGTTGAGGCCGCATTGCGAAGCCAAGAAGCGATCACAGCGGCACATTTACAGGCGGAAGAAGATCGCAGCGGGCAACGGCTTGTCGCATACGTTGTGGCAGACGAGCCACTTGATTCAAACCGGTTGCGCCAGCACCTAGCGAACAAACTGCCCGGCTACATGATCCCCACCCATTTTGTTCAGCTTGACCAGCTGCCCCGCTTGCCCAACGGCAAAATTGACCGACACTGGCTTAAAAACGCTAAAAAATCGGACTCAGCCACCCCCGAAGGGTCAGCTGAAATGAGCCAAACAGAACGCCAACTCTGTGATATTTGGGAAGAGGTATTGAACATTTCCCCCATTGGTTTACATGACAACTTTTTTGATCTCGGGGGGCACTCGATTCTGGGCATTCGTCTGTTTGTGGCAATCGAAAAACAGTTGGGCGTCCGTTTCCCCGTCGCAACTCTGTTTAAGGCGCCAACTGTCAGCCAAATGGCCCAGCATTTACAAGCCGGAGAACAAACGAGAGCCTGGAGCCCGCTCTTACCCATCCAACCAAACGGTGAAAAACTGCCGTTCTTCTGTATTCATGGGTTTGGTGGCGGGGTGATCGATTATAAAAGTCTGGCCGATTTGCTTGAACCCGACCGGCCGTTTATCGGCATCAGCGCTTTGGGTCGTGAAAATGGTCAGTCTCCCCACGGAACCATTGAGGAAATGGCCGCGTACTACATCGAAGCGATGCGGGTTAAACAACCGGCCGGACCTTATCATCTGGGCGGCTACTGCTACGGTGGGATTGTGGCATACGAAATGGCCCACCAACTGCACGGCCAAGGGGAAGAAGTTGCCCTGCTGGCTATTTTTGAGGGGTACGCAATCGGTTATGACGAGGCGTGGCAGCAGCTTTTACAACCGCGCGCTATCGGTCACTTTTTGACCAACTTTCCCCACTGGCTCAAAGCGTCTATTGAACAGGGGAGCTTGCGTAATCGAATCGGGAGTTTGTTTGAAAAATCGGCGGCAGAAACCACTGTCGATAAAATCCGAGATTGGAATTCGGCCGAAGCGATTGATGCGGTGCAACAGCTCATCGACCAAGACGCTAGCCAGCTTCCGGCCGCACATCGCAAACTGTTTGTCACCCACGCACAAGCGATTAATACCTACGACCCGCCTGCTTACGAGGGAAAAGTTGATCTGTTTCGGGTTAAAGCGATGTCTGCCCTACGGGCGACCGATCCGACGATGGGCTGGGGAAATCTAGCGCTCGGTGGTGTTGCTGTACATAAAATTGATGGGGCGCATTTCAATATTTTAGAGCAGCCCCATGTACAGTCGCTGGCCAAAACGTTGCAGCGCTGCTTAAATGACGAAGCCGCTGCTTAAAATATTCTGGTTCTAACGTTTTTGTGGGATGGGTATAAAAGTCAACCCAATTAGACGCGAAGGCGCAGAGGCGCGAAGGGTTTGAGCCTTTTCATTGCGTCTTTTCGCCTTGGCGTCCAATAAATGGGCAACATATGATTGATCCCACAAATTCCAGCAAAACCAGAAAATATTAACTACCCCACTGCATTTGTAAATTTATCTGTGATACTTTGTGAACTGGCTAGAGCCAGAGAAGGAAGGTAACTATGACACAGATGTTTAAACGGGTTTCTGTTTGGGGAGCACTCTTGTTTTTGCTGGTCAGCATGATTGTGTGGCTGCAAGCCCGCCTTGTGCATGGGCAGTCAGACCAATTTGTTTGGTTGCCACTGATCGTGAATCCGGCCGATCAAAATACCAACACAAATCCGGTTAACAGCGGGATTGCAACCTACTACAATGCGACTGGAGCCGGTAACTGTTCCTATGACCCATCCCCCGAAAATTTAATGGTGGCCGCCATGAACGCTGAAGAATATAACAATTCGGCCGTATGTGGCTCATTTGTTGAAGTGACGGGAGCGTTAGGGACGGTGGTAGTGCGCATTGTGGATCAGTGCCCCGAATGCGCGGCCGGGCATCTCGATTTGAGCCGTGAAGCGTTTGCACAGATCGATGAGATTCGACTCGGCCGGGTACCGATCACGTGGCAGGTGGTTAGCCCACCGATTGATGGGCCCATTAGCTATCACTTTAAAGATGGGAGCAATCAGTGGTGGACGGCCGTGCAGGTCCGGAATCACAGAAACCCTGTGGCTAAGTTTGAATATTTAAATGACAGCAACCAATGGGTTGAAGTCGGCCGTTTGTCGTACAACTATTTTGTGCAAACTGGACCCGGTATGGGGCCGGGGCCATATACGTTCCGGGTGACAGACATCTATGGAAATGCACTGGTTGATTCGGGGATTGGTTTTGTTGAAGGGGGAGAGGTTAGCGGTGTAGCTCAGTTCCCAATCGGGCCATAGGATTGATTAAAAGATAATTTCGTACCCCCGTAGTTTCCACTTATAATTCTCCACTAAATTACCCATCCCAAACAGGAGATTTTCGATGTCAAACACTCAACTAGGCGAGCTAGTGGCTCAAGGGCGCACGGCCGACATTCATGCCTGGCAGGACGACCAAACGGTGGTTAAACTGTATCACGATTGGTTTTTACTGCCGTGGATTGAAGGGGAGGCGGAACGTACGCGTGAGCTTCAATCGCTCGATTTTCCCATCCCCAAAGTGGGCGAGTTGGTAAAAGTAAACGGCCGTAACGGACTAATTATGGAACGCGTTTACGGGGAAAACATGCTAGCCCTGTTGCGCCAACGGCCGGAACTTTCGGCCGATCTAGCCAATCGTTTGGCCGACATGCAAATTCAGCTGCATGGGTTAACCGATCAACCCGATATCCCGTTGCAACACCCAAAGCTGATCGAAAAAATCCAAAAAGCGACCCCGCTGTCTGACGAGCTAAAAGCGGCTCTGCTAAGCAAGTTAGACCAAATGCCGACCGGCCGATCTGTGTGCCACGGCGACTTTCATCCCGGAAATGTTGTGGTTGGCCCAGACGGTGCCGGCGATGTGGCTGTTGATTGGAACGACTGCACCTTTGGCAATCCACTGGCCGATGTAGCCCGTTCAACTATTCTGTTTTTAGGCGGCATCACCGGCAACGAGACCCCTGATCCAACCTTTGAGCAGCAGGTGCGTGACTGCCATGAGCAATATCTAAGCCGTTACTTTGAACTTCGTGGCTCCGGCCGAGAAGAATATGAGCAATGGATGCCAATTGTGGCGGGGGCACGGCTCAGCGAAAACATCACTGCGCTTGAACCTTGGCTCCTTTCTGAAGCAAAAAAGATTTAGCCGGGTAGGGGATGAAAGGGGGCGGTATAATCTGGTCAAAGCGACACACTTAGGCTCCGCCCCCCTTACATCCCCAGAATATATTTTTCAAACCTTAACGCATTTACCAACGGCCGGACTTCGCCGTGATATCGTCTGCACCTAAATTCAGCTCAAACTTCGCGCGAATCTCAGCATCTTGCTCGGGCGAAATATACACCGGGTAGTTCTGCATTAACTCAGCCACTTTGCCACGCGCACGTGCCCAAATATCAGACGAGCCATACTCCTCCCATTGGGTTGGTGGTGATCGATCCCCTAATTCTGGGTACAGATATTCAGTCTCCATCACAGAAATTGTTTGGCTAGACCCCAAATAGTGGCCCGGCCCCGCCACAACCTCAGCAATCGTTTCGAGCCCGATCGCTTCCTCCGTCACTTCAATGCCACGCACAGCCCGCAATGTCGAAGCCACAATTTCGTTGTCGATCACAAACGCCTCGTACGAGCAGCTCAAAAGTGCGGCCAACATCCCGGCCGATTCATAGATCAAATTAGCCCCAGAAAGACCAACCATCGCATGGGACAAAGCCCGCTCATACCCAGCTTGCCCATCAAACGTTTTAGAGTCCGGCATACCGCCCACAACCCCGCTTGGCATATCGATATAGTTTGCGAGCTGGGCGGCCGCCGCATTGAGCAACCCGCCTTCCGCACTGCCACCCGTCATCGATCCGGTCCGTAAATCAGCCACAAACGGCCAATTGCTAAAAATAAACGGATATCCAGGCTCGATCAGGTTGACAAACGCCATCGCCGCTAATGTTTCCGCATGGGTCTGGACCAGGGTTCCAGCCAGCGTAGCGGGTGATGTAGCACCCGACTGCCCGGCCGTAATTGCATTGATCGGCCAGCCATATTTCATCGCCTCAACAATCGTTTCCTGTGCATCAACCCCATAGCGCAACGGCGGCACAATCGGGCTCGTATGCAGCTTGCAGAACGGCCGCTTGGCAAACTCCCCTGGCCCACCGGCCACAATGTCAAACATCTCTGTTACCGGTTTCACATTTTCAGGGATGGTGATCGCCGTACCGATATGCTTTTTGGTGCCTGCGATCAGCGCATATGCCGTATTGATGTCTAGCTCATACGGGTCTTGCAGCTCGGTCGCAATCACAGAGCGGGTAAACCAATGCACGTTGTCCAACTGATCTGTTAGGCGTGCAAAATCATAAATATCTTCAAGCGTTGATTCACGGTAATTCCCTTCTTTAAAATCCAGCACCGATATCGCTGCGCCGCCAGTCCCAAAATGCACCCGCTCTTTTGAAATGTCTAAATCAAATTTTGGATCACGACCGTACAGCGTGATTGTTTTCGCCGCTCCATCAATCAACTCGTTCATCAGCTTTTTAGGGAAGCATAAACGACCTTGATCATTCATATGCGCCCCCCGCTTTTCAGCCAACTCTACAATCAAAGGGATCGGGGTCCCCATGCCGACATCTTCTAAAATTTGCAGTGCGGCTTCATGCAAACGAACCACATCTTCATCTTTAAGCGGCTTATACTGCCCGCCCGAAAATCCGGCTTGGACCGGTGATTTTTTATCTTTGTTATCTGCTGCTCGCAATGCGTGGCGGGCTGCCCGGCCGCCACCTTTTCTTCTTTTTGCCATAATGTTTCCCCTGTTTGGACAAATCTGTAGTGGGTTAAATACTAGGGCAATTACCCTAGAGTGGTGTACACCACTCCGAAAAGTTTACTCAACTTATCAGCTACGAGCTAACCAAAATCAGATCAAACCTAACAACTTTTATTACCGACAGCCTGTTTTTATAGGAAAAACGGACTAATTTGTGGAAAACAAGGACCCCACTACTATTCCTCTGCTCCTATTTACCGTACAGGGTCCCAGCCCCTTAGGTATACTGCCAATCAGTACTACTGTTACCAAGCTCCTTCACCCCTAAAGTAATAGGCCTAGGTAACAGAGAAAGAAATGAACATTGAGCAATTAAAAAATATTTTGTCCGTAGGTCACCATCACTACACTGTTTTTAAAATTGGATGATCAAGCGGAAAGGAGAAACCGTGTCTAGAACGAGAGTATTAATAGTTGACGACCATCCAGTATTTCGCCAAGGAATTCGGGACGTAATCGAAACCGGCCCAGATATCGATGTAGTCGGGCAGGCTGCAGACGGTGAAGTTGCTATGGAGCTGGCTTACGATTTAATGCCAGACGTCATCTTGATGGATGTGAATCTTCCAACCATTAATGGACTACAAGTCACCCGCCGTATTAAATCTGTGATGCCTGAAACCAAAATTGTGGTTTTAACCGGCTATGACGATGTTGAGCAAGTGTTCCACGCGCTACGTGCTGGTGCTTCAGCTTATTGTCCAAAAGACGTTACCCCTGAATCCCTCATCCAAACCATCGAAGCTGTAAAAGACGGTTTTTATGTTGTAGGTGAGAAACGGATGTCGCACGAAGATGTGATGTTCTGGATCGAAGAGAAAGTTGGCAAAATGTCAGGTTCTTACACCGATGATCCAGATGAAATGTTTATCCCACTATCACCGCGCGAGACTGAAATCCTTGAGCATGTGACCAGCGGCATGAGCAACAAAGAGATCGCGTACAAACTCGGGATTTCGCACCAGACGGTTAAAAACCATATGACTGCGATTTTGCGTAAGCTACGTGTAGATGACCGCACACAAGCGGCCGTTTACGCCCTACGCCGTGGTTGGGTCCGTTTAGACCATGTACGTGCATAAAGTGATCTTAGAAGAATAGGTCTCTATCTATTCTTCACGATCACCTCAGCTTAAAATCATTAACTCCTTGATGATTGAATAACAACACAAGGCGCATATGCAGGCCCACTTGGTTTCAACTAGGTGGGCCTTTTTGTTTTGGCACATCGTATCGATTTGTGTAGGGCCGATATTTTCGTTCTGCTGAATAGATACTCGAAATAGATTATAATCGGCCGCAGTTCTATACCGATTATGCCAACCACCCCTTTTTCTACCATTCGCCAGCAAGCAGGTCTCACTCTTCAAGAGGTAGCCGCCTGCACCAATCGGCCGCTTGAAACAATTTTACGCTGGGAAAATGGAGAGAGCTTACCGAACAAAGCCATCCTAAAAGTTTTAACCCTTTCGGCCAAACATGCGGCACAGCCCCCAACTGGTCAGCCTCCCGCATTTACGTTTATCGATCTATTTGCAGGGATCGGGGGAATTCGGCGGGGATTCGAGGCGGCCGGTGGCCAATGTGTATTTACGAGCGAGTGGAACCCGTATGCCCGGCAAACCTACTTGGCCAACTTCGCTTGCGATCACCCCTTTCCGGCCGATATCACCCAAGTTCCGGTGCAAGACATTCCGCCTCATGATGTGTTGGTTGGCGGCTTTCCCTGCCAGCCGTTTTCGATTGCCGGAGTAAGCAAGAAAAATGCGCTCGGTCGGCCGCACGGCTTTGCAGACGCAACGCAAGGCACCCTATTTTTTGATGTTGCTCGCATTCTTAACCATCACAAGCCGGCCGCTTTTATGCTCGAGAATGTCAAGAATCTAGAGAGCCATGACAAAGGGAACACGTTCAAAATCATTCGTGACACATTGGCACAGCTAGGCTACTCGGTCCATTGGCGCATCATCAACGGCAAAGGGTTTGTTCCGCAAAATCGGGAGCGGATTTTTATTGTTGGGTTTCGTGAAGACAATGGGTTTAACTTTGATGATCTTGTCATTCCCACGGCCGATGCTGGGCCAACCATGCGCGCGATTCTTCACCCGCAAGACGGCTCAGAACCGGCCGAACCGCCGTATACGGCTGGCCCCTTGGCCAAAGTTGACCCCAAGTACACCTTATCCCCCAAGCTTTGGAACTATTTGCAGGCCTATGCGGCCAAGCATAAAGCACGTGGCAATGGGTTTGGGTTTGGGTTAGTCGGCCCCGAAGATAAAGCCAGAACCTTGTCAGCCCGCTACTTTAAAGATGGTTCAGAGATTCTGGTCAGCCAGAAAAACAATCGGCCGCGCAGGCTTACCCCTCGGGAATGTGCCAAGCTGATGGGGTTCGATCCACCGCTGATAGGGTTCAATCAGCCAGCATTACAGAAAATGATTATCCCTGTATCAGATACGCAGGCTTACAAGCAGTTTGGGAACTCGGTTGTTGTTCCGGCCGTTACCGCCGTTGCCCAACACATCAGCCATTATTTGCCTAAAAGCGGCCGATAGCGATCAGCTGAGTAAACGACGCAATAAACCAGTGGATCAAAAACGGATAAACAAACGAGTTGGTGCGCCATGCCACAAAGCCAAACGCAGCCCCACCGAAAATGGTCGTCATCGTTTCAAGCTCAGGCTTGCCCAAGTGCATAAATGCAAACGGCACCGCCTGTAGCCAAATCGCAGGTCCAACCCCCAAAACGCGGGCCATCCCAAACAGCAAAAAGCCACGCCAGATAAACTCCCAGCTAAATAGGTCTACACCGGTTAAATAGATTAGCCGCCACGGCACCGGGTTGGCCCGTGCGCCATAGTAACTGTTCATCGCGTCGCTGCGGGCCACAAACCACAAAATCACCGCCATCACGATGCAAGATCCGGCCGTCCACATCAGCCCTTCTTGCCAGTTCCCAAAGCCAAACCCATACTCAACCGGCTTTTGACGAAACAAGAGCAAAACGATTATCGGGATAACAAAGTAAAAGATCATCCGATCCCAAACTTTTTTCTCAAACCCCTGAAGCCCAAGATTGATCCCCAAATTTGTTTGCAAAAAGCCAAACGGGGTATGCCCATAAGCATCAAGCAAAGGCAAAATGGTGCCCAACACAATCAAAAGGGTTAACCCAAAATTAAATTCAATTCCACCGATTGTAAAAACGCGTTCGTACATAGTAGTTTGTCAGTATAAAGTGATCAGTTCGCTTCGCTATTCAGTTAAAACACGCGACGCAATTGGTTTAAATTTAGGACTTTCGCTTCATACATTTTCAACAACTGCGAGATCACCCTTCGACAGGCTCAGGGCTCCTTGCAAACAAAAGTCCTAAAATTGAAGGATACCTGATGAAAAAGAAAAAGCCGACCCTATGGGATCGGCTTTTCATATTTTTGCGTTGTTTGCTCGTTTCTAAGCTTCTGCGCGACTGGCAATCATATCGCCAAGTACGCGCTCCATTGCCATTGTATGGCTACAAAACCCTCTGGTCTTAAAGTACCGGCAATCGCATTGCCAGTCGCCCTCCTTAAATCCCACATCATGTACAGATTCATTATCACCACTCAAACGGACAGAAAAGTTATCAAATTGAATGCGGTCAGGTTCTGCTGCATACATTTTTGCTTTCTCAATTTTGCCGATCAGTGCATAATCCATTATGTGTTACC
>JAHDEN010000146.1 GCA_020628815.1 Chloroflexota bacterium
CTTCAGCCAACACAGTGCCTGCCACAACGTGATAGGTCAAAATCTGGGTCAATGCACCTTGTGGGTCACGCAATAGAGCATCAACAGTCCCTTCAGGTAGAGCCGCAAACGCCTCATCGGTTGGTGCAAATACGGTGAAGTCTCCCTCACCCGCAAACGTGTCAGCCAAGCCGGCCGCGTCTAGAGCCGCTAGCAATGTTGTAAATGAGCCTGCATCAGATGCGATTTGAGCGATGCTGGCTGCCTCTTCCATCATTTCGCCGTCGTCCATCGCCTCATCAGCACTTTGAGAAATGCTTGGTGGCAACAGAACTGCGTCTATGACATGGATCACACCGTTGGTCGCTTTGATGTCGGTTGTCACAACATTTACAGCATCGTTCAAAACAACGCCGCCATCAACCACAGCTATCGAAACATCTTCACCCTGTAGAGTTGTTGCTGAGTCAAGGGTTACGACTGTTTCAGCTAAGACTGAGCCGTTCACAACGTGATAGGTCAAAATCTGGGTTAATGCGCCGCTCGGGTCTTCTAACAAGGATTCAACTGTCCCTTCTGGTAAAGCTGCAAACGCTTCGTCGGTTGGAGCAAATACGGTAAAGTCTCCTTCACCCGCAAATGTGTCGACCAATCCGGCCGCATCTAGGGCCGCAACCAAGGTGTTAAAGGTTCCAGCTTCGCTAGCGATTTGGGCGATAGTTTGAGTTGGCTCGTCCATCATTTCACCCTCATCCGTATCTTCGTCAGACATCATGCTAGGTGGTAGCAATACGGCATCAATCACATGGATGATTCCGTTGTCTGCCATAATGTCGGTGATGATGACGTTCACGCTGTCGTTGAGTACAACGCCACCGTCTACAACAGCAATCGATACATCAGATCCACCAACTGTGGTTGCGCTATCTAGCGTTACAACGGTTTCGGCCGGTACGCTACCAGATACAACGTGATAAAGCAGCACGTCGGTTAGTGCGCCACTAGGATCTTCTAACAGAGATTCAACCGTCCCTTCTGGCAAAGCTGCAAATGCATCATCAGTTGGAGCAAATACGGTGAATGGTCCTTCGCTAGACAAAGTGCCAGCTAAGTCAGCCGCTGTTACAGCGGCTACCAGGGTCTCAAAACGACCGTCTGCAACAGCGATGTCTACGATCGTGTTGCTAGCCATTGGTTCTTCGGTTGGTTCTGGCGCTGGCTCTTCAGTTGGTGTTGGTTCTGGAGCCGGAGTTGGTTCTGGTGTTCCGCCGCAAGCAGCGAGTGTTAGCATCAGTGCCAACATTGTGAGTAATAAAGATAGTCGTTTCATAATTCTTCAATCCTTTCGATAGTCTAGGTTTGGTAATTTCTCAATTTAGTGAGTTGTGAAGGATTACGACGCACAAGCAATTGTCTACCTATTGCACAGTTTTATCTAACATAAAGTTTATTGATTAAGGGGTAATTAGAAATGCGTACAGATTTTGCAAAGGTTTTTAAGGGTGATTTTGTGCCTTTGAAAATAACCCGGCAATTAGGTAAACTGAAACTCTCTCTTCCTTATTAACATAAGCGAATTGACCTACGCTGAGAAGTTTTTACGAAGCCTGCAAACAGAGGAAACATGAAAACTACCAATTATTTTAATACCCTGATCGAGATTGCGGATGATTGCCCGATTTCAGCAGCGGAAGTCCCTCCGTCCAAAGGAACAAAAAAATCTGTTGCAAATTACCAATACGAAATAGTGAGTCAAAATCCATATAAGTACACGTCTGACGAAGTGCTGTTTACGGTTTTTGCGACCCGCAAAGGGTTTGACCAAGCAGATTGGGATGAGCAAAGGGAGATCTACTTTTCAAAAGGGCAGCCTTGCTTTAGAGCCTCCCCCCTGCCCAAGCGGTATGGTTGGGGCGTGCATAGCAATCCAGACGGCAAAATCGCTTTGATTGACTGTAACTCTACGGAGTATCAGGCACTGCTGGCTGACGAAACGGTTAAAAAGACCAAAGCGATGCGCTCAAAACGAGCTTGATGATCTCTGCCTAATTAAACTATCGCAAAGCACACGGAGAATAGATGAAACCCGATCCGATTTCAGGCGGGTGCCTATGTGGCGCCATCCGTTATGAGCTACACACACCGGCAAAAAGCATAGAGCATTGTCATTGTTCACAATGCCGTCGCGCCCACGGGGCTCTCTATGCCAGCGGCGGGCTGTATGATTCGGCCGCAGTCAAAATCACACAGGGGGAAAAGCGTTTGACCGCCTATGAAAGCACGGCCGGAAACTGGCGCCAATTCTGCTCTACGTGCGGCTGCCACCTGTTTATGACGGTTGATGCCTTCCCGAACGAAATTTATGTGTGGGTCGCTTCGCTGGATGACGGCATGCATCCTGGGCATCCGGCCGATAAAGAAGGTCATATCTTCGTCGGATCAAAAGCCCAGTGGGAAATTATTTCGAACGATCTACCCCATTTTGATGCTGAAAGTGACTCGCTAGGGATCGGAAATTAAAAAGAAATTAAAAAATATAGGACCTGAAGTATAATAAGGTCCTATTCAAACCTTTTTAATCCCTGCCTGCTGGTTTGATACCCTACTCCCCCTTTCAACAAATATATATTATCTTTTGCAGGCCCAATCACGCCTCAAAAGCATTGGACATCGTCGCATGAATTTTCTCAAGCCCTTAATGTTTTGGATCGTTGGTAGCATCCTTTTTTCCCTAACATTTTTCACTCCAACCACTTATTCAGAAGTCGCACCCAACGAAATAATTATTTTTAAAAACGGTCAGCTTGCCCCCGGTTGGCAAGATTGGTCATGGCAATCAACCTTATCTGGCACCCAAGTCTCATCTGAAAAATGGGGTGCAGTTCATTTTCGCTATCCCGAAGGATTTAATATTACAGATATTGAATATGTGCGGGTCATCCACACCGGCCACATTCAAACCGGGCTGCTGGTTGATAAAACAACTTTACCCGTTATGCCTGCGGATGATTCGTTCACCCATTTAATTTATCACTTTATCGATAAGTCAGAACATACTTCCATCGATGGGTTGTTTTTACAAAGTTTTGAAGCGGGAACCTATGAGTTGCAAAAGGTTTCATTTGTCTTAAAAGAAGGCGCTGTTTCAACCGCCATTCCCTCAACCGAAACGCCCGCGACCTCAACACCTGCAGCTACGGCTCCATCAACCATGACGCCGTCAGTTATGACGCCTTCTCCCACCAGCACTTCGGCCGTCACCCCCACATCACCAGCAGCAACCCAGCAACCGACTCAGACCCCTGAACCTACTTCAACAAACACACCGCCCCCTGCCACAGCCACACCTGAACCGGCCGCAGAACCAATCACCACGGGCAATGTGTTTTACGTCTCAAAATTGGGCAACAACTCAGACGGCCGTTCTTGGGGAACCGCCTGGAACGAGTTGGCCAATATCAACTGGAACAGCCTAAACGCCGGGGATGTCATCTATGTTGATGGTGGAACCACGCAGATGCGCTATACCACATCCTTAAAACCGGCCAAAAGTGGAACAGCGGACAAACCGATTCTGGTCAGATTGTCGGCCGAAAACGGGCGGGATGGGCAAGCGATTTTCTTTGGCGGCAACAGTGTTCCATTACCTGAATGTGGACAGCTAAGCTGGAACGATTCTGAGCTTAAATCGGCCGGTGAGTCAGCCATCATCTTTGAAAATGGGATTGCGAATATCGAGATCAGCGGCCGGAAAACTCATGGCATCGTGATCCATGGCTGGCAAAGCAACGGGGTCACCTTTAGAAACGATTTTAGTAACAACGGGATAGATGATGCAGCTAAAAACATCACCCTCGAATACATGGAAATCTACAACAATGGTGGCACCCGCAGGCAAGACGATGGTTCAAGCAAAAACCTTTGGTTCCCCAATCATGCGGGGTCAGGTGTGAAATTAGCTGGCTCTGGCCATCATTTTAACTTTCTAGAGATTCATGATAACGGCGGAGATGCGATCCAATCATCCGCCACAAATCTGAGCAAGGGAGTTGACAACCAATTAGCCAACTTTACCCTAACAAACTCGTGGCTTTATAACCAACGCCCCCACTCGGGCGTAGACAATAGCCCGGCCGGTGAAGTCTGTTCGGCCGACCGTAGCAGCGCCTGCGACGAGCTAGGTGCACCACACATGGGGCCTGACTATCACACTTACCCATCCGACCCTCCGAATCGACGTGAATCATTTAACTGGTGCACCCACTCTGATGGGATCCAAATTTTTAGCGGTGGCGCATTCAACAAAATGACGATTGAACGCTCGATTATCGGGCCTAATTTTATGACCGCCTTAATTTTGGGTGATAAAAAATCAGGCGATGTTTCCGCGTGGGTCAATGATTTAACCTTGCAAGATGTGGTCATAACCCGCTACATGCATAACGCGCTGGGTATGAACAACCCATCCAACAACCCCGGCCGCAATTGGAACATCGACCATGTCACGCTGTACGGACACCATAACAACACCAACAAAGGGACTTTCCATATCGAGTCGGGTCAAAATTTTGTAGAACATTCCGTTTCAAATTCAATTTTGGTCCATGGGCGCACCAATTTTCCCGATGGAAACATCCGCTTTGCAAACAATTGCCAATGGGGCCTTTATTCAGGTTCAATTGATGGCACCATCACAGACCCGCAATTCAGCTCCATTTTTGAAAATGATTTGTTTGAAGCTGATTTGAGTGTCGACTTTGCGACTAAATTCTCAGACAATTACCAGGTACAGAATCCTAACTGCGCCGGTAGCCGGATCACTTCCCCGTGGGACATCCGTTAACGGGCAAGAGTTTCAACCCCGACCAATATGATCCTGATCAATCCTTTAACCCAAAAACCGTTCCCACCTCATCCGATGTCAGATGCTGGTCGCACGGTGGCAGAAGCAAACTTGGCGACGGCTCGCGCTAATTTTGCCAATCAACAATCGCTCGAAAACAGGATCTGGCTCGGCCGTAGGCTCGCCTATCTCTATCAATTTGATGAGATGTTTGAGGTGTATGCACAAGGCATTCAGGCTTTCCCCGACTCGCACGAGCTGTACCGCCATCGTGGTCACCGCTATATAAGCACGCGCCAGTTTGGGAAAGCGATTGCCGATTTTGAAAAAGCAGCAGAGCTGGCTCAAGACCGGCCGGTTGAAATTGAGCCAGATGGGGTTCCAAATGTTAAAAACCAACCCACATCCAACAGCCATTTTAATATCTGGTATCACTTGGGTCTGGCACGATATTTAGTTGGTGACTTTGCAGGCGCCTCGGCCACCTACGAAGCCTGCATGAGTTACTCAGACAATCCTGATTCGATTTGTGCGACGGTTGATTGGCATTACATGTCCCTGCGCCGGTTGGGGAAAACTGAAGCGGCTACAGCCCTTTTAGCCCACATCAGCCCAGACATGCAGCTAATCGAAAGCCACAGCTACCATCGCCGGTTGCTCATGTACAAAGGGCAAACCGAGCCTGAAGAGCTGTTAAGCACCGACAAAGATCGGCCGCAGGATCGCTTATTAAACTTAGCCACACAGGGATATGGCGTTGCAACGTGGTATCTGTACAACGGTAACCATGAACAGGCGATTTCCATTTATAATCAAGTTATAGAAACCGGTTTCTGGTCAGCGTTTGGCTATATCGCGGCCGAAGCTGAGATGATCAATCACAAAGCCAATCAGTGAGATAAAATAACAGTATGAAAGCACTTTATATCATCGACATTCAGAACGACTTTTGCCCCGGCGGTGCGTTAGCCGTCCATGAAGGGGATCAAATAATCCCTGTAGTCAACCAGTTACAAGAACAGTTTGATCTGGTGATCATGTCACAAGATTGGCATCCGGCCGATCATGGTAGCTTTGCCGCCAATCATCCCGGCACAAACCCAGGCGAGGTGATTGATTTACACGGGTTAGACCAGATTCTGTGGCCCGTCCATTGTGTTCAAGGGTCCCATGGGGCAGCTTTTGTGGATGGGTTACAAACTGACAAAGTTGCCGCCATTTTCCGCAAAGGGACCGATATTACCGTAGACAGCTACAGCGGGTTTTATGACAATGGCTCAGCTTTGATGAGTGTGGAAGAACTGCACGCTTCGGCCGCCAACGGCAAACGAATATCAACAGGGGCGTTTGGCTATCTAAAAGAGCTGGGCATCACCGATTTATACTTGGTTGGGCTCGCCACCGATTACTGCGTTAAATTTACGGCTCTGGATGGCAATCGATTAGGCTTTAACACCCACGTCATTCAAGACGCTTGTCGGGGGGTAAATTTGCAGCCGGGTGATGTAGATCGAGCGCTTGAAGAGATGCGGGCGGCCGGAATTAAGATAATAACGAGTCAGGAACTCTAAACAAACCAGCTCGGTATAAATAACCGGATTGGCCTTCACACACTCATGGTTGATTACGACGAAGAACTTGCGGCCGAAACGGAACGTGTTTACCTGATGCCTGAAATAGTGCGTCAGCGAGCAAAAACGATCGAGGCCTTAAATCTAAGAGCGGGAGAACAGGTACTCGACATCGGGTGCGGCATGGGTCTACTGACCCGTGAATTGGCTTTGGCCGTTGGCCCCACCGGCAGCGTATTGGGAATAGACAACAGTCAGCCGATGCTGGCGCTGGCTGAACGGCGATGTGCCGATTTGCCCTACATCGAGCTCAAAAATGAATCGGCCGACGCCATCCCCCAAGCGGACAGCAGTTTTGACGCGATAGCCTGCACCCAACTGCTGCTGTACCTGCCCAATGTGGCCCAAACGATACAAGAAATGCACCGGTTGTTAAAACCGGGCGGCCGGATCGCCATTGTCGAAACAGATTGGCGCAATGTGCTGCTTGAATGCGATGACCAGCCGTTTATGCGCCAGCTTTTTGCCGCTTGGGAGGAGTCGATTGCTAGCCCCCATCTACCCGGTCAGCTAGAAAGTCATTTAATCACGGCCGGTTTTAGCGCCGTCAAAGTAGATGCGATTCCACTCCTGAACACCAGCTATCTGCTTGACAATTACTCGGGCCAAATGGTCGCCTACAGCTTACGCGTGGGGCGAAAATCGGGCGCAGTCACCGCAGCGCAGGCCGACAATTTTCTAGCAGAGCTTAAGCAACGCAGTGCTGAGCATCGCTACTTTTTTTGCGTCAACCGCTTTTTATTCACCGCGATCAAAATATAGAGTCTATATAAATCACAGCGCCCTACCCTGAATCGGGTACAATGCGCCAGCCTGCAACCAAACTTAAAGATGAGGACACAACATGTCAGAAGCACAAATTGAATATATTGAACATGAAAAAGGGACCGGGCCAGCGGCCGAAGCGGGTGATACCGTGGCGGTTCACTATATCGGTACCCTAATGGATGGGACTGAATTTGATAACTCTCACAAACGTGGAGACCCGATCAAATTCCCACTGGGGCAAGGGCGCGTTATTCAGGGATGGGATCAAGGGATCGCCATGATGAACGTTGGCGGCAAAGCAACCCTCATCATTCCACCAGAACTGGGGTATGGTGCACGTGGAGCTGGTGCAGCTATTCCACCAAACGCCACCTTAAAGTTTGAAGTGGAATTGGTAGATGTTGAAAAACCACGCAAACCGTCCATCGTTGACTCTGTTGACTACACGACAACAGAAAGTGGCTTAAAATTTGTAGATTTGGCAGAAGGGGACGGCCCATCACCAAGCCCCATGCAAACTGTTTCAGTCCACTATTCTGGTTGGCTAGAAGATGGCAGCATGTTCGACAGCTCAATCGAGCGTGGGCAGGCGTTTCAGTTTCCAATCGGCGGCGGCCGTGTGATCCCTGGTTGGGACGAAGGTGTCGCCACAATGAAAGTGGGTGGCAAACGCCAATTGGTTATTCCACACGATCTTGCCTATGGCATTCGTGGATATCCACCCGTTATCCCGCCCAGCGCTACCTTAATTTTTGAAGTTGAACTATTGGGAGTAGGTTAGCCAAACCCAACAGTTCAAGCCGGCCGAACGCTAGCAGTAAAACCCCTTGGCTCTTTCAAGCTCAAGGGGTTTTTTATTTCCCAAGCTTGCCACGAACATCTGCAACACCCCTTTTTGTCCTAGCCTCGGTACAAAAGGGGGTTATTTTTACTGACCGACCAGGGAATCTTCACGCTATATCAAAACCTTTTCCGCTAAAATAATCGACAATGGGCAACTCAAATCCAATCACCAAAATCGGCACCGCCAACTTACTGGTTTTACTATTTTCAGCCGTCATCACAGTCTGGTTTCCGCTTACTGAAAATTGGAGCGACTATCATGGTTTTGTCTACAGTGTTAAAGCGCCAAACCTAATCTACCATGAGCTGATTTTCAAACCGTTTTTCCTCATGCCTTGGGCGATGTCGATAGTGTGGCCCTTTACCCTAATCTCCTACAAAACCGGCTGGGTCATCTTTAATCTGCTCTCTTTTGCAGGGATTATTACCCTCATTCTAAAGTTTGATCGGCGGCCGAACTATCTCACCCTCCTCATCTGTTTCGCCAGCTTCTCGTATGCCCTATTCGCCTTTTTAGGGCAGTGGGAAGGGCTTCTGCTCGGTTTCATAGCCATTAGCTTAATCGGGTTAGAGAAGAAGAATCCTTGGATATTAGGGTTAGGGCTGCTGTTTATGGCGACCAAGCCGATCCACATGTGGATGGTAGGCAGCATTATTTTGTGGCAAACATTAGGATGGGATATCAAGCAACAAGCCAAGATCTACATCATCCCCATCATCGCATTTATGTTGAGCTTTGTCTGGCGAGCCACATGGGTTCAAGATTACATCCGCTTTTTGCAGGTCACCCCGCCACAAAATATTCACCAGCTCGATTTTGCAGGCAACATTTCAATCTCGTTCCCATTCCTCAACCCATCCATTTGGCTTATCGGGATAACCTTGATCGTTTTTGCAGCCTTTATGATTATGACCCGGCCGCCGCTCCATCTCAGCATTGCGGCCGCACTTTGCACCAATCTAATCCTCACCAACTACCTGCAAATCTACCACTTTCTGTTGCTCATCCCCGCCTTTGTTTTAATCGGATCAAGCTCGCGCAACTATCGAAATTTAATCACCTTGCTGGTCCTGCTCATGCCGTTTTACACCTACTTTTTTGAAGGGATATTGCTCATTATTTTCCCGCTTGTCACCCTACTCCTACTAATTGTTTCCAACTTGAGCCAAACCAATCAAACCGGCTAACCCAACCAGCTTAAAACCAGCAACGAACCGAAGCTGTTGATATACTTGTTAGCATGAAATCGAATGCTGATAAAATCAAAGAGTTCCACAACACAATGGGGGCCGTCGCACCCGATCAACCTACCATGCCAAGCAACGACCTGCTTGATCTGCGCAAAACACTCATTCGTGAAGAATACAACGAAGTGAACGAGCAAATTGACCTGCTCATGAGCGGCAAAAGCCAAGACATGACCGCCCTAATCCATGAGCTAACCGATCTGCTGTATGTCACCTATGGGGCGATTTGGGCCTGTGGTGTCAACCCGGACCCGGTCTTTGCAGAGGTGCACAGCGCCAACATGCGCAAGTTGGACGGACCGCGTCGGGCGGATGGGAAGGTGTTAAAACCTGAAGGCTGGCAACCGGCCGATGTTGCAGGTGTCATAGAAGGAATGAAAGCTCAAAATGAAAATGATTAATGCCCGCGTCTTTTCTGGTGGACACAAACAGTTTCCAGTGTCGCAAATCGAAAAGTTCCGGCCGAGCACCTATGGGATCGTCGTGCATGAACAAAAAATCTTGCTGCTTAGCAATCGCAACTCGGCCGGGCTAAGCCTGCCCGGCGGCGGGATTGAGCTTGGCGAAACAACCGAAGAAGCCTTAATTCGCGAGTTTAAAGAAGAGACAGGACTCGATATTCAAGTCAATCAAAGGCTCGCATCGCTCCAAGATTTTTTCTACTACGATCCAAAAGATCAGCTGGTCCACACCTTTTTGTTCTTTTATGCTTGCACTCCCCTCTCTTGGACCTTGCACACAGATCATGAAGTTGATGATGAAGAGTCAGAGCGGCCCCGCTGGTTCCCGATTGCAGACTTAACCCCAGACCGATTTATCTCAAACGGCAAAGAAATTTTAAACTTCGCCAAAACTGGAACCTGGCAATAAAAAAGGCTCTCAAATTCGAGAGCCTCATGATTGATTCTTAACCGACCAATCTCTGATTGGTTTGTAAGCGAAGCGACCTACGCCCCTACAAACGGATCTTCAGGATCATACCGTTCAAAATATTGTGATGGACTAGATTCCCAAACATAAACCCAGAAATCTTCTTGTCCGCGATCTTCAGACCAGTTAAAAATCCACTCGCTGTCTTGAACCGGCATGTTCACACAACCATGGCTGTGTTTATAGCCAAAACGATCGTGCCAATAGGCGCCATGCAGAGCGATCTCGTTACGCAGATCAAAATACATCGAGTGTGGCACATCTTCTACATAGTAGTAGTCAACACGCCCCTCAGCACCACCCATTTTGGCTTCTTCAAATCGATTCTCTGTATCAACTTGAAACAGTCCTTCATAGGTTGGCCAACGGTTTAACCCAGATGAGATCAAAGTAGCGAACACCATCGTGTCCCCTTCGTATGCGGCCAAAGTCTGTTCATACAGGTCAACTTCGGTCCAGAAATCATTTGGACCAACCCCTTCCGGCCGTTCATCTACATCAACCAAGCTCACATACTGTTGGTTAATCCAACGGCCGTCACCAACGTCATACCAAATCCACCCATCGTCACCTTCAACCGCGTTATAAACTTCAAAAAAGTCATAGCGCAACATTTCGTCAAAGCGTTCGTCCGGCTCTAACCCAGGGCCGGTAGATGGGGTGAAGTTACGTACAACAACCCAACCAAACGGCCGGGTGGGCTGATAGTTCACTTCAACGCCACGGAAAGTTGACTGTTCAGCCATCTTAATATCATCACGATGCACATATTCACCCAAGTTAATCATATGCCACCATTCTCCATTACCGTCTTGGAACATACCTTGCGTGGTTACATACAAAAATCCATCGCCCACATTGCGCACGATCTCGCTATCACGCCCGGGTGCGGCGTGGACATTGGCATAGTCGGCCAAACGGCCGTACGTGCGCGTGAGCACAAACTCATCCTGAACCGCTTCTGGTCGGGAAAATTGCGGTTCAATTGCAGCAAAACTGCAGACATATTTTTCGCCAGTCTCAAGCGGCATACAGTACGGGCCAAAAGCCTCGGCCGCGCTCGAAAGCATTGAAAAGCTTGATACAGTTACCACAAAAACGAAAAGTGTTCGAAGGAATTTTCTGTTCATATATTTTAGGAATTTTAGTTTGGTCCAATAGAATGATGGCACCCGAATATTATAATCCAGCTCAACTCAAAATGAGTGAAAATCAAGGAATGCTTAATATTTGATGAGGCAACCCCTGACAATCTTACCAGCCCCCATCAAAATCGGGAATTAATTGCAGGACAAACAAAAAAGCCCCGACAAAATTGCCGGGGCCACTTTTAAAATATCGGTCTGTTTTAGTTAGACAATACCTGATGTAATCGCCATTTTAACTTCGGCAATCGCCTTGGTTACTTCGATTTCGCGAGGACAAGCGTTGGTACAGTTGAACGCTGTACGGCAGCGCCAAACGCCAAATTGCTCATTCACGATATTCAAGCGCTCTTCAGCACCTTTGTCGCGACTGTCAAAAATAAAGCGGTGCGCTTGCACAATGGCGGCCGGTCCAACATATTTGCCGTTCGCCCAGAAGCTGGGGCAAGATGTGGTACACGCAGCACACAAAATACATTTGGTCGTGTCATCGAATTTCTCACGATCTTCAATCGTTTGATGCCGCTCACGGCCGTCTGTTGGCACAGATTCATCGTTAATAAAGAACGGCATCACAGAGCGATAATGCTCCATAAACGGCTCCATATCAACAACCAAGTCTTTAACAACCGGCAGTCCCAAAATCGGTTCAACCTGAATTTTTACGCTGTCCCCACTGCCCAAACGGGCCACAAGGGTTTTACAAGCCAGAGCGTTTGCCCCGTTAATCCGCATTGCGTCTGAACCACAAACGCCGTGGGCACATGAACGGCGCAAAGTTAATGATCCATCTTGCTCCCATTTGATCCGATGCAGAAGGTCTAGCACAGAGTCATTTTGACTGACCCCATCTAAGGTATATTCGCCCCAATGTGGCTTGCCGCCACCTTCAGGGTTATAACGTTTTACGCGAAGTGATGCTTTCATTGTTTTAGCAGATAGCTTTTGACTTTCAACTTTTGGCAATTAGCCCGCTGCTCTTGATTAAGATCCAACGGGCTAACGGCCAATGGCTAAAAGCTAATAGCCATTAATATACACGCGGTTTTGGCTCATAACGGCCAATGACCACAGGTTTGTAATCGATGTGTAGGGTGCCATCCTCTTGCAGATAACACATGGTGTGTTTGAGCCAGTTCTCATCGTCACGCTCAGGGAAGTCGTCACGGGCGTGTCCGCCACGGCTCTCTTTCCGGTTCGCGGCCGACACAGCTGTTACTTCAGCGATATCGAGCAAACATCCTAATTCCCAAGCTTCCAAAATGTCGGTGTTAAACAAAGAGCCTTTGTCATCCACAGCCATTTCGTCACGATATTTTTTCTTTAGTGCAGCCATATCAACGACGGCCGAATCCATATTTTCTTGGATGCGGAACACACCAACGTTCTCAGTCATCGTTGACTGCATCTCTTTGCGGATGTCATGGTGTTTTACAGTCCCGTTGTTGTTACGGATCCGCTCAAACTCAGCCATAATTTCGTCAGCAGCCCCATCTGGCAACGGTAGCAACTCTGCATCTTTGCAGTAGTCAGCAACCTTCATACCAGAGCGACGGCCGAATACAACCAAGTCTACCAATGAGTTTGTACCCAAACGATTTGCGCCGTGTACAGAAACACAAGCACATTCGCCGGCCGCATACATCCCTTTGATCACAGTGTCATTGTCAAGCAATACCTCGCCATCAACATTGGTTGGGATACCACCCATGCCGTAATGGGCCGTTGGCTGGATCGGCATTGGCTCTTCCGTAGGATCTACGCCCAAATATGTTTTGGTGAAGTCCGCAATATCGGGCAGCTTCGCTTCAATATACTCTTTATCAATGTGGCGGTCTGTGTACCCATCTTGTTTGAAGTAATGGTTCACCGTATCAGGAGTAACGTCTAAATGAACATAGTTTTGTCCATTAATACCCCGTCCCGCTTTAGTTTCTAAAAAGATAGCGCGGCTCACAACGTCACGTGATGCTAAGTCTTTAATGCTAGGCGCATACTTCTCCATGAAGCGCTCACCTTCGCTGTTGATCAGAACACCACCTTCGCCCCGCACACCCTCGGTAATTAAAATACCAAGTTTGAAAATCCCGGTTGGATGGAATTGGAAAAACTCCATGTCTTCCAAAGGAATCCCACGGCGTAAACAAAGTGCTGCACCGTCACCGGTCAGCGAATGGGCGTTTGAAGTCACTTCCCAGCAGCGGCCCCAGCCACCTGTAGCAAAAATAACCGCTTTGCCGTGGAAGATGTGGAATTGACCATTAGCGATTTCCACAGCAACGATTCCGCGAATAGTGTCATCAACCCGAATCAGGTCAACCACTTGAAATTCGTCGTAGAAATTAACTTTGTTTTTGATGCACTGTTGGTACAGTGTTTGCAAAATCATGTGGCCCGTACGGTCGGCCGCATGACAAGCCCGCATCACAGGTTTACCTGTATCGTTATTGGTGTGACCACCAAAACGGCGTTGTGAAATTTTGCCATTTGGGAACCGATCAAACGGTAAGCCCATATGCTCTAGCTCAACAACCGCATCGATCGCTTCTTTACAAAGCACATCTACCGCATCTTGGTCAGCTAAATAGTCAGACCCCTTTACGGTGTCATAAGCGTGCCATTCCCAACGGTCTTCTTCATTGTTACCAAGGGCAGCACTAACACCACCTTGCGCCGCTCCCGTATGCGAACGGGTTGGATACAATTTTGAAACAACTGCAACGTCGGCTCCCCGGCTGGCATAAAGTGCCGCCATCAAACCAGAGCCACCGGCCCCTACGACAATTGCATCGTGTGTGTGAATAATTGGTTTCATTTGATTTCTCGCTTGTGTTTGGGCGATCCTCCTAAAAAAAATCTAGTCAATTTTTCAGAAGTCTTCGATCGCCTAACAGCTATTTTGAAAGTATTTGCGATGAGCAGAAATTTTCAAAATGGCCATATTGGTTCTAAACCCCAAACTGATCAGCCGCGACTAACAACCGATCCAAAACAACAAGGTCTTAAAGACTCTGGTTATCTAACGGAGGCCGGATCGAACGTGATAATCGCAATCAGCGACCAAATAACAGTCACAATGACAAAAACGGTCAGCACTATTGAAATAATGCGCATGAGCCGTTCGTTGTGAATATAGTCTTCTAAGATGTTTCGTAGCCCGTTATAGCCATGTGGTACAGCCAAGATTAGCAATAGAGAGTCATACGCTCGCCATCCCCAAGAGCTCCACTGGTCAGCCACGAACTGCAAAGTCAGATTATGAACATCGTTCACAATAAGTTGGATCATGACATGCCCGACTGCCAAAAACAGCAGTGCAATGCCTGAAAGCCGCATAAACATGTATGCGTACCGCTCAAAGTTTTGATTAGTTGTAATTTGTTTTGATGCGCTAGCCATAATTCCCCCTACTCGTAGTAGTTAGCCAGTTTTGGCAATTCCCAACAGCTTGCCCCAACTTCCGCTATGTCAGCGCAATGGGTAAAGATGCTGATTAGCAAATAAATTCCCATCGGAGCAAAAACAAGAATAAAAACACCCCAAACCCAGCGAGCGCTACTATTTTGATATTGCCACCATTCAGGTTTGAAGTCTAGAAGGGTAATCCGTAGACCGTTTAATGCATGGTATAGAACTGCGCCTAAAATCGCGACTTCACCCACACCGAAGAAAGGGTGTTTGAATACGTCGATAGACCATGAATAAATTTCGGGGGCAAAAGTGGCATTGGCAGTATCCCAAACGTGGATGGTTAGAAAACCCAGAATGCCTAATCCTGTGAGCCGGTGGGCGACCCAACTCCAGTGGCCGATGTTTCCGCGATAGCGGACGCCCTCGACAAGCGTTGTTCTCAAACCTGCTATTGAAGCCATATCTTCTCCTGTAATATCGAAGGGTGGAAAACTGTTATAGTCATTGGTTCTTAATTAGTGGAACCCAGTTCGTTTATCCTCGACAGGTGTTTGCTAAAACGATTAGGTTATTTTTAACAATATGCGTGAAAGTATAGCAAAATCTGTTGTTTAGCGTGAACAGATTACTTTTACTCTTACAGTGCTTCATGAGTATATGAGGAGCGGTTACAAACCTGATTGGGGGGTTGCTAAAGGGATACGCAACTGCTAAACTTTTTCCATTAATAATGTACCGGAATATGCAAAATGACGGCCGTTTTGTTTGATAATACTGGCCTGATCAGAATGCAAAATAGCGTTTCGCAATCTGAATGATTCGATCATTTACTTTAAGAGATATCCCTCTTGTCCACCGTCTGGGTGACCAAGGAACACTCTTTCACACAAGGTCTGCTTTAACTCAAGAGGTTTGGCCCTTGCGTGAAGCACTTGTCAACATGTTTATCGGGGGCCAATACCCTACATACATCTGGAAAG
>JAHDEN010000147.1 GCA_020628815.1 Chloroflexota bacterium
TGAGCTTTTGGGTATCTCTGAAAGCAACGTCAGCGTCAAGATGCATCGGATCAAACAGCATTTACAAAGAAAATCAAAAGAACTCGCTCATTAACGGCTCATTGCTCATTCATGAATGAGCCGTTTTACGGAGATAAAAATGAAATTTATAGCTAAAAACAAAAAAGCGATCATTGTGGCAATTTCACTCTTATTTATGGCAGCAATCCTTGCTCTTACTCTACCGGCCGTTGACAAAAGCAACACAACCGGTGGCATTTGGATCGTGATCTTTATTACAACCGTTTCAGTCCTCTTTATAGACGAGGATGAAGCCTGTCTTTAGATTCGCTGGAGAAACCATGAACTATTTCACCAAAAACAAAAAGGCATTAATCAGTGCAGTTGTTATTCTCGTTATCGCGCTAGTCACAAGCTTTGTGGCATCACCGGCCGATTCGGGAGACTCTGGCGTTGTGATTTTCCTGCTCGTTTCATCATCCATTCTTTTCATCAGGAATGATCGTTGTTCAAAAACACAATTGGAGTAAGCCCTGATGAAAAAGCCTGAAAACGCAGCGTTTTTCATACTGATTGTATTTATCTTGTTGTTCACCGATTTTAGGCAGCCGATTTGGATGATTCTCTTGGTTTCATTGACGGTTGCCCTCTCGGCCAGCCTTATCAGCTCAGCCAATCAAGAGAGCGAATCCATCCATCACGAAGATTACTAGACATTTAGGACAAACCCTATGGAGTTTGAAGACATGCAAGTTTTATGGAATGAGCAAAGCAGTGAAAAGCTCTATGCCATCGATCAATCAGCTCTAAACAAAATGATTGACAAAAAGGCGAAAAAATCGATTCGCCAAGTTATTTTGTTTGAAGCAATGCTAATTTTTATCAATTTTGGCACAGGCGGCTGGATGATGTATGAAGCGATTGATGGGGGCAGTCATCCCTTTGTCTATCTTCTCGCAGCTGCCTATTTAGCATACGGCTGTTACACAGTTTATCAACGCTTCGGCCGGAAATCTGAAGAAACGCAGTTTGACAACTCAATTCTTGGCGAAGTGGACAAAGCCATCTACCGCACAAAATATTTGATCCAACAAGGGTCCAGAATGTTCTGGTGGTATCTGATCCCGCTCATGATCGGCTTTTCAATCTTGATGGTTTTAGAGCAGAAATATTCGTGGCTTTTGCTTCCAGTAATTTTTCTCCCTTTGGTCCATTATGGTATTAAGTGGGAAATGCGTAAGCTACACCAGCCTCGACGCGAAAGTTTAGAAAGCATTCGCGAAGCGTTGCTCACAGACCCAGAGTAACTCAATAAAGCCCGTACGCGCAGTGGTGTTGCGCGTACGGGCCTCATGCCTGCTGATTATTCAACCGTAATTTGCGCCAAGATTTCTTCAAGAGCCGCGTCTGCCAAAGCCTGCACCTCTTCATCTGTTCGATCCTGAATCGGATGCTGCACAAAAACGCTGCGTGGCTTAAAACCCAGCGCGGTTGATTGCTTTTCGGCCGCCACCACAAACTCTGTCGAAGCGATAAACACACCGGGGAGACCCCGCTGATCTAGATTATTGATGTCGTGCACACTGCACGACGTACAGCTCCCTCAATCAGCGAGCGCTTCGATCACCACATCGCACTCAGTGGCGATTTGCTGCTGCAGCGCTTCTGGGGCCGGCCGGGCAAAGGTCGGCTTCTGATACCGTTTTGTGGTGTGGCCAAGGTCGCCCAAATGGGATTCAAGCCGGTTAAGCAAAACATCGCCACGGGCTTTTGAAATATCTAGCAAACCGATGGTAAGCCCTTCTAATGATTTTGGCCTCGGTAAAGCTTCACGCTGTACGGGGGATTGCTCGTTTGTCGGATCGAGCATGGTAAGTTGTTGAGACATGGTTGTTCTCCATAAACCAGACAGGTTTTAAAAACCTGTCTGGTTTGATGTTATTCGTTAATTTTCACAGTAACAGGCACACTGCCGCGCGGGCCACTGCCTACCCAGCCCGCAATGATGGCGCTAAACATCCCGGCCGTTCCTCCAGCATGAACAATGTTTAAGCCACCCGGACGGAATTTCGAGAAATCGGCGTTGGCAAATTGCTCCGGCATCCCTTCCGCATTGCCGTCAGACCGTCGCACAATTTCGCTACCTGGCTTTTTGGTAATCTCTTGAATTTTGTCAATCAGATCTTGTTTTGACCAGCCATCTTGTCTAAACACACGGGCATGTTCAGGCGAAACCACCAAGATCGCATCGGTCGCAAACGCTAGTTTGTAGTGCGACACCGTCTGGAGTGACATCGCAAACGAATGAGCCAGCCCTTCGGCCGTGCGCGAAAGCTGATCCATGATCCCCTGAACGCCGCCACCGGCAAACAGAGTCACAGTTGACTCATCGGCCGAAAAGCCCCGTTGTTCGGCCAGAGATTTCCACGGGGAGTCATGCTCCCGCTCCGCAAAAGCGAATCCATGCTTGCCCGGATACCCCATGGCTGCCCGATCCACTTCACCCGGCTTACCGCCGCCCACGTTGCGGATTACCAGTTGCAACGCCCGGCCGATAGTTGAGTTGGCCCGATTCCCTTGACCCAATACATTGCCTTCCGCGTTCATCCCGATTTTTTGGGCGATGGGGCCATTCACAATGACGATTGGTCCAGAAAAATAGGTGGTCGCCAATACACCGTGCATCGCAAACTCATCCAGACAGGCCGCTTCAACGGCCGCTAAGATCACCGGCATATATTCCGGCTTGCAACCGGCCATCACCCCGTTGATCGCCACCTTTTCGACGGTACAGGGTGCCAAATCAGGGGGAATCAACCCCACAATTTCGTCTGGCTGACGGGTCGTTCCCTGCAGCATGCGCCAAACTCGCTCAGGGGTTGGCGGAACAACGGGCAACCCATCAGACCAGCCCCGTTCGTACGCCATTTCAACCGGGTCACTCAGCTCGTTAACCGAGATTTCGCGCGCACTCATCCCGCTGTCGCCAAACCGCACCTGAAGCCGCTCCGCCATGCCGGGCATCACGTTTAACGCACCGCAGCCGGGTTTAGACGGCATCAGCCCCGGCCCGAGTGCAGCAACACCGGTGAATTCTTCCCACTCCTCACGATGCCAGCCAACAATCCGGCCGGTTTCTGCACCGGCCGCAAATTTGATCAACGTCGGGACCGTTTCAATATCAAGTCGAAACGACTGCTCTAAAGAACGATCATCCACGGCCGTTGGTGACGGAAAAGACGGATCATCTTGCGTCAGAATTTTGAGTTTTCGGCTCACCTCAAGCTGTTGATAAACAGGAACGAGCATCGTGCATGTCGGGCAGTCTCGTTTAACAACAAGCGTAAATGTTGTGTCACTCATCAAAAATCTCCTTTTGAAAATTTTAGCAAAACAATCGAAACTGCGCCCCATTAAAACGAGGACCAAAGCACACCTTATCTAGACACTGGTGCCGGATAACTTTGAATGTGTTCCATTCTTGTTCCTAAGGTTTCCATGTCAAAACACTTGTGTTTATTGATTGCTCAATTTTGGTATGACATAATCGGCCCGTTCTAAGGCCAGCCTGACGGTGGGAAACGGGAAAAATTATCGGGTGAAAATAAATATGATTAAACAAATTTCAATATGCCTTGCCATATTTAGCGGCCTTCTAATTGCAGCATGCACAACGGAACCGGCCGATCTTGGGCCAACACCGTTTGCAAACCCGCTGCCAACCCCAAAATTCACTCCGATCCCGGCCGATCAAATCACCCCGCAACCAACCATCCCCCTAGAAGTTTTACGCCAAATTGAGCCGGAACAGCCACCGGCCAACGCAGATATTGAAGTCATGATCGATGGCTTGGACGGGCCGATTGACTTTGCGTTTGTGCCAGACGGCCGCTTGTTTTACACAGAAAAAGCGACTGGAAACATAAGAGTGGTGATTGACAAACAGGTGTTACCAGACCCAGTGCTTACCTTGCCGGTAAACGCCTTAGGCGAACAGGGCATGTTGGGGATCGCCATAGATCCCAACTATGAAACCAACAAATTTATCTGGGTCGCCCATACGCTTGATCCAGAAGTCAACGACGGGGTAAAACTTAATCGAGTTATTCGTTTTCGTGAAGAAGCCAACCAGGCCCAAGATATTCAAGTCGCCTACACAACCCCCAATCTGATCGAAACGGATCGCCATAATTTAAGCAATATCGTTTTTGGCCCTGATGGGATGATTTATCTCACAAATGGAGAAGAAACGCTCCCCTACACAGCGCAAGACATCACCGATCCTCGGGGGTCAATTCTCCGTTTTAAACCCACTTTGCCACTTGAAGCGCCTGAAGACAATCCGTTTTACGATGGAGACGGTCCCGCATATGATGGAATTTATGCCTATGGGTTCCGCAATCCGTACGACATGACGTTTGACCCGCTAAGCAGCGACAACCGGATTTTTGCAACCGGCAACGGCCCCTCGTGTGATGACGAAATCAACTTAATTCGGGCTGGATTTAATTATGGCTGGGCGCAAGATGTCCCCTGTTCGGACGAAGTACCTCTAGACCCAGCTATCAACACTATCCCCCCTCTTTTAAGCTGGACACCAACCACCGCTCCCACCGCCATCATTGTTTACACTGGGGATGACTTTCCGGAATGGTATGGGGATATTTTCTTCTGCTCTTTCCAAGATTCGCTGTTGCATCGGCTTGAGCTAAACGAAAGTCGAGACGCCATCGTGAAGCACACTTCAATCAATGGCATGTTCTGCCAAGTGGATCTGTTTAATGGGCCGGATGGGGCGCTCTACTTTTTAGAGGGCGGAGCTTTTGCCGAAGGGCGCATCAAACGGCTGCATGCTAAAGATCAATAGGTGACCAAACTTAACCGATCGGGTTGTCTTTCATAAACTCTAAAACTACGTTGCTTAATCCTTCAGGGTTATCATCCTGAATAAAATGCCCACCTGGAAGCGTTGTATGCTTTTGCCCTTTTGCACCGGGGACAAATTTTTGCAGAACAGCATCTGCCCCGGCCGTCACTGGGTCGTGAGTCGCATACGCCGTTATCAGCGGCTTTTCAAACTTACGTAGTCCCTCCCACGCCTTGTCGTTAATCGCCAGCTCGTCGGCC
Organism: Chloroflexota bacterium; assembly: GCA_020628815.1. Lineage (GTDB taxonomy): Bacteria > Chloroflexota > Anaerolineae > Promineifilales > Promineifilaceae > WTJY01. Next base: position 5,128 of record JAHDEN010000147.1, read on the forward strand.
GAATGTGGCAACATCGGCACCAAATACGGGAACATTCGGCCGCCCATCATATGTTCCTCGCTCGGAAACGGAGCCATGTACCCGTCCAATTCCGCATCACTTGCCCCCCGAATCGACATCTCCATCACATCTCGTGGAGAAAAATCAGGCGACTCATAGCAATATTTAATCCACACTAAAAATGTAGTTGGTGCAAAGTTGCGAAACGCATCTAACAAATCAGCCTTGCTGGGTGTGGGGATGGTGTCATACATCTGCCCCATCATTTGCACAAGGTCAGGCTTAAACATGTGAGAGCTGGGCAGCGGCCCGTTGGCAGAGACAACTCTGGCAAATTTTTCAGGATACAGCCCCACCATGCGCATCCCGATCAGTGCGCCCCAATCTTGACAGACTAGGGTCACGTTTTCGAGGTTTAACGCTTCCATCAGCGCTTTTACCCAAGCGGTGTGATTGCTGTAGCTGTACGATTCTCTTTCTGTCGGCTTGTCTGATTTGCCAAACCCGATCATGTCTGGAGCGATAACCCGATGTCCTCCGGCCGTCAGCAACGGGATCATCTTCCGATAGAGGTAGCTCCATGATGGCTGGCCGTGCAAACATAAGATCACTTCCCCGTCCGGATCCCCCTCGTCCAAATAGTGAAACCGGAGCGGCGTCCCATCTTCATGCTCAATTTCAATATAGTTTGGCTCAAACGGATACCCATCAAGATCTGCAAAACATTCATCAGGTGTGCGGACAATTTTCATTTTTATCTCCTCAGTGATTAAATGATTTTAAGCGAACGGCCGCCAGATGACGAATTGTTTGATCCCCCCAAAAGACGGCTGCTTTTACACGATTGGCTATAATGGGCCCCTTGGTTTTAACTAATCCATCGAGGAAAAATGTATACACCACTTACGGCCGGAACCGTAGCCGACTATGTGCGCAACTCTCCCGTTGCGGATCACATCTTTAAACAAAATGATGAGCTAACCGTTGTTGACCTGTCTGAAGGTGGAAACGTCAATTTGATCTTCCGTGTGCACAGCACCGAAGACGCCAATCGCTCAGTTTTGGTCAAGCAGGCGTTGCCCTATGCCCGGCGGTATCCGGATGGGATGATGCCGCTCGAAAGGGCACGAATTGAGCACGACCTGCTCGCCTTAGAAGAAAAATATTGCCCCGGCCTAACACCCAAAGTCTTCCATTATGACAGTGTGATGCACGTTAATCTGATGGAAGATTTAAACCAGCACCTCAATATGCGCATCGGTTTGAGCCGAGGCATCGTCTACCCAAAATTTGGGCAAGACGTCGGCCGGTTTTTAGCCCATACCCTGTTCTACACCTCCGACATCTATCTCCCTTCGGCTGAGAAAAAGGCGATGGTGATGCGGTTTATAAATCCGGTCATGTGCAAAGTGACCGAGCACCTGTTCTTTAACGAACCGTGCAAACCCCATCCCAACAACCGCTGGACCACCCCACAGCTAGACGAGCAGGTTAAGGCGATTTACGCCAACCGCGCCCTGCATGGCGAAATGCTGATCATGAAAGAGAAATTTATGACTCAGGCTCAAGCCCTTGTTCACGGGGATTTTCACACCGGTTCTGTTCTACTGAATCCTGAAGACACCCGCTTTATCGACCCGGAATTCGCATTTTATGGCCCCATCGCTTTTGATGTGGGGTCGATGTTGGGGAACTTAATCATCGGCCATGCGGCTCAAGAAGCTTATCAGCCTGACCCAGACAAACGGGCCGCTTATCGCTCTTGGATAATTGAAACGATCGGGACGATATGGACAACGTTTGACAGCGAATTTCGCCGTTTATGGGCGAAAGACGGGGACAAAGAAGAGTGGAAATCCCCCCACTTTCAAGATCACTACATGGCTGAGCTATTTACTGACACGCTAGGATATGCTGCGGCCGAGATTTTCCGGCGTACAATTGGGATGGCTTGGGTGGATGACTTTACTGGCATCGATAATCCTAACGAACGGGCAAAGTCTGAAGCGCTTGCTCTCAAAACGGCCGAAACTTGGCTCCTTAATCGGCGTGAAATTAAAACAATCCAACAAGCCTTGACCATCGTTTCAAATACCCCCATCTAATCAAATCAAAAAAACACGTGCACTTTATGACTGATCTCAATTATCTCTTAACCAAAGACCCGACACGGTTTGACCTTGCTCCGGGGCAACCCACCATGAAAGCGGTGGTGACAACGGGCAATGGAGGATACGACAAGCTGGACTATCGCGATGTCCCCATCCCCAAAATACGGCCGGGAGAAGTGTTGCTAAAGGTATTGGCGGCTGGGGTAAACAACACCGAAATCAACACTCGCTTAGGCTGGTATTCATCCTCAGTCACCAGCGGCACAGATGACTTTTCTGAAAGTGACAACAGTGACGGCATCTCGGATGGGGGTTGGAATGAGGTTACCCCGTTCCCGTTTGTGCAGGGGACTGACTGCTGCGGCGAACTGGTTGAAATTGCTGATGATCACAGCCTGTTAAACATTGGGGATCGGGTAATTGTACGGGCCTGCATGCGTTTAAACGGATTTGATTCGGTTGAAAATATTTGGATGGCGTCTGATTTTGATGGGGCGTTTGCGCAATATGTTCGGGTGCCTGCCAGCGAGGTTTTTCCAGTTAATTGCGACTGGTCAGACGTTGAGTTAGCGACGATTCCGTGCGCCTACGGCACGGCCGAAAATATGGTGCATCGGGCCAACGTTTCAGCTACAGACCGGGTTTTGGTGACCGGTGCTTCTGGCGGGGTCGGCTCGGCCGTGGTTCAGCTGTGCAAACGGCGTGGCGCACATGTGACGGCCGTCACCAGCCAAGCAAAAGTCACACAAGTTAAAGGGTTGGGGGCAGATGTGGTGGTCACACGTGACACAGATTTGCTTGCAGAGCTAGGTGAGTCGAGCGTCAATGTCATCATCGACAATGTGGCTGGGGATGGGTTTAACCATCTACCTAAATTAATGGCCAGGGGCGGCCGGTACGCCTCGTCAGGCGCAATCGCTGGCCCGATCGTAACGCTAGACATGCGTGACTTTTACCTCAAAGATTTAACCTTGATCGGCTGTACCGCTTGGGACGAACCGGTCTTTCCTAACTTGGTCAGTTACATCGAACGGGGTGAAATCAAGCCGCTTGTTGATCAGACATTTGAGTTAAAGGAGATCGCCAAAGCTCAGCAAGAATTTATGAAGAAAACCCATTTTGGCAATTTTGTATTGGTACCGCCCCAAGAATAGCCCCACAAGGAGGAACGAATGAAAGCCGCTGTTTTAAGAGAAATCAACAAACCGCTTGTGATCGAAGAGGTCCAAGTAGACAATCCCGGCCCCAAAGAAGTGCTGGTGCGCACGGCCGCGGCCGGTGTTTGCCACAGCGACTATCATTTTATGAACGGCAGTTATGCGACCCCGTTGCCCAGCATTATGGGGCATGAGTCGGCCGGAATCGTAGAAAAAGTCGGCCGGGATGTCACCTATCTCAAACCGGGAGACCATGTTATTAGCTGCATGTCTATGTTTTGCGGGAGCTGTTCTTACTGCCTGACTGGCAAACCATATGGCTGCGACAATCTGGATCAGATGGCGCGCGAAGGAAGAATGTCGGCCGAGAATCAAATCATCTATCAAGGGTACAACCTTGGCTCATTTGCCGAGCAAATGCTTTTACACGAACATGCGCTGGTCAAGATTCGCCCAGATATGCCGCTTGATCGGGCGGCACTGATCGGATGCGCTGTGACAACGGGAGTCGGATCGGTAATCCACACCGCCAAGGTAACGCCGGGAAGCGCGGTGGCGGTCATCGGCTGCGGCGGGGTTGGGCTGTCAGCCATTAATGGGGCGACTATCGCCGGTGCGGTCCGCATCATCGCCATCGATGTGGTTGCTGACAAGTTAGAGCTAGCAAAGCAGTTTGGTGCCACAGACGGCATTGATGCAAGCTTGGTTGATCCGGTTGAAGCGATTCTAGAAATGACAAGCGGAGGTGTTGATTTTGCATTTGAGGCGCTGGGGCGCAAAGAAACGTGTGAGCAGGCGTTTGATATGCTTCGGCCGTCTGGAACAGCCTGTGTGATCGGCATGGTGCCAGAGGGTCAAAAAATTGAGATTGATGCGGCCAGCCTGATTTATGACAGGCGCTTAATCGGTTCCAACATGGGCTCAAACGCATTTCGCCTCGACATGCCACTTTTTATAGAATATTACATGCAAGGCAAGCTCAATCTTGATTTTTTAATTTCAAACAGGGTACGTCTGGAGCAAGTCAACGAAGCGTATGCGGAGATGCTGACCGGCAAAGTTGCCCGCAGCGTGATTATTTTTGATGTCTAATCTCTCAAAAAAGGATGCGAGAAAAAATGTACAATCCTAAAAGTGTTTCGGAATACTACAATGAACTTAGCCATGGGGAGTGGGAACGCTTAGACCAATCGGCGCATGCTCGGCTGGTTTACCAGCTCCATTTAGATTTTCTTGAGCCCCATTTAAAAGATGGCGCGGCCGTGCTTGATGCGGGGAGCGGGGCCGGGAAGTTTTCCGTTCATATCGCCGGGTCAGGGTGCCAAACCACCGTTTTAGACATTTCTCCTGAACAGCTTGCAATTGCCACCCAAAAGGTTGAGGAAGCTGGGTTAAGTCATGCGGTAACCGGGTTTATTGAGGCGAACATCGCTGACCTGTCCCGCATTCCCGACAATCATTTTGATACGACCGTATGTTACGGGGGCGCACTCAACTATCTGTTCGAGAATACGGCTCAAGCGGTACAAGAACTAATGCGGGTGACAAAGCCGGGGGGTACACTGCTGGCCAGCGTTATGAGCCGTCTTGGCGTCTTGCGTTTTGTGATGGCGAATAAACACGTTGATCCCAAAGAATTTTTCGGCCGGCCGACGTTTTGGTCGATCTATGACGTGCTTGAAACTGGAGATTTGCCCCCGCATGAAGATTTGGCCCATCCAGCTCGCCACTTTTTTACGGCGGCCGAGCTGAAAGAGGTGTTTGATGCAGCAGGTCTTGATCAGATTGAGATGGGCTGCACTCCGGCCGTTTTTTCAGCCTTGCGCGACAAATTGGATTAAGCGGAAAAATATCCGGCCGCGTGGGAAACCGTCCTTAAAATTGAGAGGTCGGCTTATCAGCGGCCGGAAATTCTAGATTCTGGTGAATTTTTACTGATTAAAGGGCAGGTTCCTTCAAGCTAAAGTTGGCTCCCCAAAAACTTCTCTAATGGCAGCCATCACTCGGTCGTTATTGCTGCGCAGTCGGTAATCATCCGCCTGATCAATCCAACGGATCATCCCGTCTTCATCAATCAACAGCGTCGTGGGGATCGCCATCGCCTTAAAAGATGGCTTGAGTGCCAACGGAACATCAAAAATCTTGAAGGACCCGGTTTCAAACCCAAATCCTTTGTGGTGCTCAACCCCATATTGCCGGATCACTTTGAGCTTTGCGTCAGAAAGTAGATCAATCGACAAATGATCACGGCTTTTGTGAATCCCTACTTCTTTAGGGGTGTCTTTACTCAGGGCGATCACAGATATCCCGTATCGAGAAAGCTCATCCTGCATGTCGTCAAAGCGCTGTAACTCAGCGCTACAGTACGGTCACCAGCCCCCACGAAAGAATTTAAACAGTACCCGATTCCCTGATAGTTCGTCTGACGTGAATGTTTTCCCATCGGCCGTGAGCGCCTGAAACGGCAAGATTTTATCCCCAACTTGAACTCGAATATCCCCAATGGGGGTTTTGCGCTGGGTAAAAAGGAGCCAGTAAAAAAAGATCGCCATCGCAATACTAAAGATGGCTAAGACGGCTGCAATGATGGCAGATACCAGTCTAGAAAAATCGAGTGTGAACAGTGCAAACAACCCCGCAAAAAAGCCAACCGCCTGAATAATCAAAGAGCCGGTTGGCCATTCAGGCACAACCCCTTGGGGCACGGTCAACAAGTATTGTGTCCAAGTGCCCATCACAAGCAGAAAGCTGGCAAGTGCCACGTATAAATAAACTGTTTCCATAAAAAGCGAGCCTAAACGTGTCATCTCGGAAGCCTGTAAAGCTTCTTAGACGATGTACTGAACAGCGATGTGAATCAATCGCTGTTCATTGAGATATTAATTTTGAGAGCCGCAGACTCCCTACCCAACTTACCTGATAGAAATCACTGCATGTCTAGGTTCTGTTGACATTCTGCTAAAAACAAAATCGCTTAACGTTTTGGCCGCAGATGCAAACAGATTTACGCGGATAATTTTTTTAATATCCGTTTAAATCCGCCGAATTCGCGGCTGAAAGCGAAATGCCCACACAGCCTAAGCGTACATCCCGTCTAAAACACCGACATATTCCTGCTCAATCACTTTCCGTTTAAGCTTCATAGATGGGGTCAAGAAGCCGTTTTCAACCGTAAACTCAAGGGGCAAAATCTCATACTTTTTGATCGTTTCGTACTGAGCCAAGCCGCTGTTAACATCCTTGACAAACTGCTCGATCTCGGCCGCCAAATCAGCATCTTCAGAAAGAGACGCGTGATCAAACTGTTTCCCATTTTGCTCTGCCCAAACTTCCAAGCTTTCGGGGTCAAGTGTCAGCAACGCAGACAAAAATTTGCGTTGGTCTCCATGAACCACAACCTGACCAATCAGCGGATGCTGCAACAATTTTTGTTCGATTGGAGCAGGCGCGATGTTCTTCCCGGCCGCTGTAATGATCAAATATTTTTTGCGATCTGTGATCCGTAAAAAGCCATCCTTGTCTACTTCACCGATATCCCCGCTCATAAAAAAGCCATCTTCCGTAAACGAGTCGGCCGTTGCTTCCTCATTTTCATAGTACATCTGAAAGACCGAAGGCCCTTTAAGCAGAATCTCCCCATCAGATGCGATTTTGACTTCTGAGCCGGGTAGCGGTTGCCCAACAGTGCCGATCTTACGCGAATCCGGCCGATTAAGCGTGATGGGTGAACAGGTTTCAGTCAGCCCATATCCTTCCAATACGGGCAACCCAATCGCATAATAAAACTCGAGCAGATCTTTGCTGATGGGGGCCGCACCCACGGTCAAAAACTCAACCTTGTCCCCAAACAGGCGGGAGCGGAGCGGTTTAAACACCAAGCGTTCGTACAAAGCGTTGCGCATCCGAAGCATAAACGGGACTCGCTCTCCAGCCTCAGCTAAGCGGGAGTATTGCTTGCCGGTTTCAATCGCTTTGTGGAACGTATTTTGACGGCTCTCAGGCGCTTGCTCAACCCCGGCCATAACCCGAGCGTGTACTTTCTCAAAGACGCGGGGGACACCAGACAGCGAGCGTGGATGGGCCTCTTGGCACGTCATCACAAATTCGGTGATGTCGGGGGCGAAGTAGCCGGTCACGTTGGCATACCGGCCGAGATAGACGTTGACCCGCTGTAAAATGTGGGACATCGGCAGGTAGATTACCCCGGTGTCACCCGGTTCAAACTCAGCGATATCTTGCAGCGCTTCGACATTGGTATAAAGCATGCTGTGGGTCAGCGCTACCCCTTTCGGCCGGCCGGTGGTGCCGCTGGTATACATCAGCGATGCCAAATCATCAGGGTTTACGGCATCACGCGCTTCATTGGGCAGATTAGGCTGCTCGGCCAGCAGCTCTTGCCCCATTGAGCGCAGCTTATCGAGGTCGATCCAATCCCCTGCAGGCATGTCGGTGCTGTCGATCACCACCACATGGTCTAAATTAGGCTGATTGGCCAGCATGGGCGAAACGAGTTCCCAATGCTTGCTGTTTTCAAGAAAGACAACTTTTGATCCGCTATGGTTAAGAATGTAGTCGGTCGCATCGGCCGTGCTTGTGGGATAGATAGAGACGACGCACGCCCCCATTCCCAATGCTCCCCCGTCGATCATGTCCCACTCGTAGCGGGAATTCGACATGACGGCGATTCGGTCTCCGTGTCGGACCCCCAAAGACCACAGCCCCATCCCGATTTCAGTTTGCCCAACTGAGGCTTCTCGATTTGAAATCGGCTTCCAGGTTTCATTTTCGTAGTAAAAGTAGCTTGGCGCGTTCGGCCGAGCATTCATGCGGTCATGCTGCATGTGGGAGATGGTACGTGGGGTCATTTTTTCCTCTTCGTTTCGAGCCGATCAGCCTTATCAGCTTAATCAGCGTTTTCAGCTTGATCAGCCGATCGGCGTTTATTCACTTTCGTGCTGATCAAGTTAGTTAACCGAATTTAATCGGCATTGATTTATAAACGTGCCAGCCCGGCCGGGTAGCAAGTTTTAACTCGCTTAGATCGCAGTCCAAACTAAGATTTGGATTTCGATCAAACAAGGTCTGAATCGCGATTTTCGTTTCCATTCGGGCCAAAGGAGCGCCTAAGCAATAGTGGATCCCCATCCCAAAACCAAGATGGCGATTGTTTTCACGAGTAATATCAAACACCTCTGGATTATCAAAATAATCAGGGTCATGATTTGCGGCACCTAGCATTGGCATCGTCAATGTCCCTTTAGGGATGACGACGCCTCTAATCTCAACATCTTCAGTTGGATATTCCGGTTTAGTTGCATAGAGCGGCCCTCTATAACGATTAACCTCTTCAATCGCAGAGTCGATCAACTCCGGCTGTGATTTGAGCAGTTCTAGCTGTTCAGGATGCTGAAGCAATGTGTAAACAGATTGGGTGATCAAGTTATACGTGGTCTCATGACCAGCCACGATAATCAAAAAGATCATGGCGATCAGCTCGTCTTCAGACAGCTTTGAGCCTTCATCTTCCGCTTCGATCAGGCCGGTTAAGATATCTTCACCCGGCTCTTTTCTTTTGCGCTCAATCAACCCTCGGCAAAATTTAATCGCTTGGGGCATGTCCCAAAACAGGGTTTTTGCCACGGTAATACCGCTCATGTTCTCGGTCACGGCGTCGATATATTTGCTGAGCTCGGGGACTTCTTGCACGCTTACTCCCATCATTTCAGCAATAACGGTGACCGGAATCGGCCGGGAGAACTCTTCCATCATCTCCATTCGGCCGTTTTTCTCCGCCTTATCGAGAAGCTCATTGGTAATCTCGTGCATCCGCCCTTCAAGTGCGGCCAACCGGCGCGGCGTAAACGCTTTATGGACCAAGTTTCTCAGGCGGCGATGTTCATCCCCATCCTCTTGGATCATGCTTTTCATGAGCAGAGAAATTGATTTAGGCAGTGGGAATGGAAACCGGCTGCCGCCCCCTGTCGCTACAGTCCGATTACGGATAAAGCGCGGATCTTTTAGCATAGAGACGCAATCGTCGTATTTTGACAGCAATGTCCCTTTCATCGGCCCCAAAATTTTGCCTTTATGGACCGGATCATTTTCACGGAGCCATTTGAAGTATGCCCACTTGTTATCTGTAAACTCTCGGCTGCCCAAACTTAACGGCCGTCGCATATCATCGGCCGTTACCACCTTTTGAAACTTATCTAGTACCATTTTTAAAAATCCCTGATTCAACTACAAGTTGATCAAATAGAAACTAGATTTTGTCAAAAAATATAAAGTTGGCAAGTTGAATCTAAATCATGATCCGTATGTTGTAAATAGGCTCCCCATACTCTACACACCTATTGGAGCCACCCATTTGCTGCCAACATCTTTAAACGTTTCACCGTTTGCCATCCGCGCCACTCCATTTCACAAGCAGGGCTAAAAGCAGGGAATGAGATTGGCCAACCCCCATCAGCTTGCTGCTCGGCCAAAATCTCGCTTAGGTGGGATTGGATCTGCGCGGCCGAAAAGTGATCACGCAGCAGATCATTAGGATACGGCGCCCAATCGAGCGGCTTCCAGACGTACCCATCTTCTCCGGCCGGGGCGACCAATCCTGAGTCAAGCAACCGCTGAACATGACGCTCGATCTGGGTTTGTGCCCGCTGTTGATCCGGCACATAGCGCAAAAAATCGAGCATAGCCCCAGCGTTGTGCATTCCATCTGGCAGAGGCCCTTCGATAACTTGCCAGCAAAAGTCTGTCGCCCCATCTAGCCAGCTGTGTTTGAACTTATTTTTGTGCAACAGCGCACAAATAATCCCTGTCGGGTTTATCGAAGCGATTAAATTGCCGCTTTCAGGGTCACGCTCCGGCCGCCACCATGTGGCGTGTGGATAATCTTCAACAGATGGCAACACCCACGGCACACCCCCTTCGGCCGTGGTAACAGTTAGCAAAAAGTCGCAAATTTGTTGTGCAAGCTCAACGTCCCACCCTACATCATCCAAAATTTCAAGCGCATGCTGGCACGGCACCGGCTGACTATCAGGACAACGAATGTCCGGCTCAAGCGCGTTCCCAAAACCGCCGTCTAGGTTTTGAAACGCACAAAGCGCACGTTTCACCGCCTCGGCCGAGCCATCTTTAAAATAAAAGGCAAACAGCCGACGTTCTAAAAGTCGGCCGTTTGCCCAAATAAATTTCTCCGCTTTTTGAAAGATTGGGGCCATTTATTTTGAAGATGTAGGTACTTAACCTGAGTTTCGCTTAAGCATTTTTGCCGCGGATGTACGCTAATTTCCGCTGATATTTGATAAACAATCACGTAAATCAGCGAGAATCCGTGAAAATCTGCGGCAAATTATTAACATGTG
>JAHDEN010000148.1 GCA_020628815.1 Chloroflexota bacterium
CGTAAAAGCATCGCTATAGCATAGTGGAATGTTTGGTTGTCGCCCAATTCAGTTTTGGCATCCAGAGACACAGCTGTCTAAATTCCAAGTTGAATTAGTCTGGCTGGATGTTTAACTCTGGGACAGGGAGGACTGAATCACCCTCTGGGCTATTTAAACGGGCTCCCGTTAGCCGATCATAGACACCTACGACGGCCGTATAGCCGCCCTCCGCCACATCTGGCCCGATGTAAATCTGGTGCACCTGCACAATGCGGTCACCCGGCTGCCATGCCCATGCAGGCGCATCCAGCCGATCCACTTGGGTCAAAATCGAGCCATCTGCGTTCAACACATGCACAAACAAATTTGTATCAGGATGCCCCACATACGGAATTGTGCTTCCTAGGTTCGTCGGGTCCACAACGGTCCAAACGGTCAGCAGTTCAGCAACCCCATTGGGGGGAACCGTTTCAGCCAGCCAGCGGGCCTCGTTTAAAGTGATGGCGTTGTCCAGAGTGGCAAGCGGCTCGCCAGAAACCGGCCACGGCTCTAGCTCGTAGGTTGTCCAAAACGGGTCAAGGTCATCCGGCCGCATCTGATTGACCGTTTGTCCGATCACCCGTTCTCTGAATACCGGATGCAGATCGGCCGAAGAGGGGGCCAGCAGTTGCAGCTGATCAACACCGGCCGGATAGACAAGGGCCAACCGGCCGTCGCCCCACCGCAAATCGGTTAGTTCCTCCGGCGAGAGAATTAATCCAGCAATAGTCGGGTCATGCGCATGACCCGGCAGCACGGATGAAACCATCCGGCCGTGATTGTTTTGTAGGGATGGGCCGTTTTCAAACGCGTCGATAATCGTCGCTTGGTAGGCAGCACGTACATCGGGCCGTTGCCCCCAATCTGTAAAATAAGCCGGAATCGAAAACAGGGCGGCCGATAATATCAAAACAACCATGACAGCGTACCGCACAGGCCACTCCGCAGGTTTGCCCGCTAACTTTAAAAGTCCCACCAGCTGCGCGTTGAAAAAACAGATGCCCAATGCCGCTAGTAAATAAATCGGCACCAAAGCCCCAATACTGCGAGTGGTCGCAGCGGTCGGACCAGTTATCAGCGACGGGGCCAATCCCACCCCGAGCCACAACAGCAAAAGCATATACTTTGGGGTGCGCCAGCGAAAGAGCGACTTGAGTAAGCCGATCAAAAAAAAGAAGGCGGTTAGCGGAGCCAGAGTCGGTTTACCCGGAATGTTGTAGGCTAAAAATTTATCCCCAGCCCCCGGCCAAAACAGCCCCAGCACAGTGCGCCACATATTTTTTAGGATGGGGGCAAAATTCCCGTCACGCAGTGCTTGCAGCGGTCCATCGAGCATGTCGAGGCGGGTTTCTAGACCGGGATTGTTACGCAGATAGATGAAAAGCGGGGCGCTTAAAAGCAGGCCGCCAAGCACGGCCGGTAAGCTGGCTAGCCAAAATCGGCCGGCGCTTTTCCGGTCAACAAGGAGCAGATAGACGCCAAATGCAGGAATAAACAGCCACAGCACCCGAGCGGCAATGTAGGTGTGCAGCATGAGACCGATTAGCACCGCGATAGTGAGCACGGGCCAGCGACTGGTTCGCCAAAAATCGTTTAGTGTTTGGTTTTTGCCCGCATGTAGCCAAATTTGATAGGTTGCGGCCGCCAGCCCAATGGTGATCAGCGGTAAAAATCCGGATCGTAACGCCTGCCGCGAAGCAACCAGGGGCCACCAGCTTATGGTCAGAATAGCAAGGGTGAGCAGGGCCACGTTCCGGCCGAAAAGATTGCGAACCCAACGATAAACGGCCGCATGGCAGATAATCATCCCGACAGGAATAAGCAAGCGTAGTGTAAAGATCGAAACGCCGAGAAGCCCCATCCAGCCCGCTAGCAAATAAGCATAGAGCGGTTCACGGCCGTAACCGAGCGGAAAGTAGTAGCGGGTAACGCCGCTTAAAACTTCAAGCGCTTCGTGACCATGGTTGGCTTCGTCATGGGTTAGCCCGGGCGGCAGATGATCGAGAGCGTAGGTCCGTAGGAGAAACCCAACCAGCAACAGCAGACAAGCCACGGCATATTCAGTTTTGAATCGTTTAGGAGACATCTTGGTGGGCTTTATAGGCTCAGAGCCACCTGCTGGCTGCCGGCCGCTGCCTACTGACCAGCCTTTTTAGCTACCGCAAAGACTTCACGTTCGAAGAACCAGCGGAATGGGGGGACGTCAAACGCAAGTTTGCGCAGACCGGCCATCATAAAGTTTTCTTGACGATTTTGTGGGGGAGAGTCGAGCCAGACATTGCCTTTAAAACCGGCATCTGCCAGGGCGCGATCCATGCTCCACAGATCCTGCTCATTGACATGAACGTGCTGATTGACCGGTGTTATCGCCCGTGGGTCTTTGGGGTAGTTAGCCCCTTGCCCCATCGCGGTGCGGACCATGCGTACAATCGGGTAGGCGTACTGATCATACGCTTTGTTGGGGGCGGTATGGATGATGAACATCCCGTCATCTTTTAGCACACGGCCGACTTCGAGCATCGCCTCGTGCAGCTCCCATGGGTGCAAATGTTCAACGACATCAAACATGAGCACGCGATCAAAATATTTTGATGGAAATGGCAATTTTTTAGCGTCTGAACGGCAGGCACCGGCTACAACTTTAGGATCATCGTCACCACGTGCATCGATTTCGGCTTGAATCACGTCACGCGTCATACGGGTGGCAACTTCAGCATAATCCATCCCGTAGGCTTCGATACCTAGAGCCATGCAATGGCGCAAAATTTCGCCACGGCCGCAGCCAACGTCCAAAACGGTCATTCCTGGCTCAACCTCAGCAACTTTAAACGCATCGTTTAGGCGGCGCGACAGATGCGCCCCTTCAGATGCGGTAAATTCTTCAAACCCCTCGCAAGCGGTTAAAAAATATTCTTCTGTATATAAAGTAGAGGGCAGTGGTTTAGGATCCACTGAGCCATTTTTATTATTTGCCATAGTGGAGCGGATTATAGCAAAGGTTTATCGGGCCTGGCACCCTTCAATATCTGTTCGTTGCGGTTTCATTAGTTACACGCTTGGTTTGCGTAGGCTCATATGTTTTGCGGCTCGTAGGTTCAGGTCTAAATTCTAGACCAATTTTATAGCTCTTTAATAAGGGTTGCAGGTACTCCGCCGACAACAACATCTGGGGGAACGTCTTTGGTTACAACGGCTCCGGCCGCAATAACAGCACCTGCCCCAACGGTGACTCCGGGTAGAACAATGGCACCCGCCCCGATCCACGCACCATCCTCGACAGTGATAGGGTCGCCGGAAAGTTGGCCGCCCCGCTGATCAGGATTGTCGATATTGTGCTGGCTGGTAATCAGCATGACCCGATGCCCCATATAAACTTTGTTGCCGATATAAATGGGTGCTGCTAGATCAAATATACTGTCTATATTGATAAAACAGTCTTCACCAAAAGATAGCTTTGAAACGGCCGAAGGGCCTCCAGATATCTGAGGGATATCCATAAAGACAGTTCGCGCAGCAATCTGCATCCCGCCCCATTGAAGCAACTGGCGCCTTAAGCGCAAGAATGCGTTTGATGGAAACAGCCGAGCAATTGATCGCCATAACAAAAAGCGCCAATTGTGCGAAAAAACATCTTCATGCGCTACGGTTCGAATCTTTTGGAATTTAGTTGGTACTGCTTGCGGTGTTGTTGTATCCATTTGGGCGCAATTGATCAGCCAGCCGAAAAAAGTTAATTATAAGACACTTTTTTACTTGCATAGGGTGCTTTCAAGAAATAATTTTATTCCTGTAACCTATTTAATGAGCTTAACATGTTTCTATTTCTCTCGATATTCACTGAATTATGCCTGAAAATGTGAAGGTTTGTTTAAGGTCCGACAAATATTCACTTTATCTTCTAGTTTTTCAACTGTGATAAATAAAAGAAAACAGATTGGGGCACGGCTTTTAGGGGCCTTTCTTAGCTCAGGGCATGCTAGTCCCAAAACTTGTACCAAGGGCATAGATAATGATCTATTTTAAACCTTGTTGATCCCTTTTGTACAGGGTACTTGTACGTAAGTAACTTGAATGAGAATAGATGCGGTTGAGTGCTTAATTGTTTCCGCAAATGCGGTTGAACGTATTCTATATCGAGCGAGAGTTACTTTTCTTAAACTAGGCAACACAATAGGTAGGAATTTTGTTTAGATTGTGTAAGTAGGTTTCTCTCCTCAGCAAAATAAACCATTTTTTCTCAGGAACAGGCTTTATTTGGGGACAATGCCGCTTGAGAGTATGTAATGCTTGCCCCTTAGGATGGGGCATTTCCGGGCTGATTTTTCCAGCGCGCCCTTAAACCGACAATGCGCTCTTCTCCCTTAAACAAACGAACAAAATTCCCGCGAAGTGAATAAGCCACGATCAATGCGGTGAGAAGTCCCCCTACGATGTAAGCCGGAGTGATGGCAACCAAACCCGCCCATCGGCCGGTGATCGCGATAATAATAAAGACAATTGGAATGATGACACCCATCATCATAGATGCTACAGAGGCCCAGCCAACAAAGTAGAGCATACCGGCCATGACGATAAATGCGACGGGGAACATGGGGGGGAAAACGGCCGATGCCCACCCAACGTTTGGCCCGGTGCCAGCGCCCCCACGAAAGCCAACATATATCGACCAATTGTGCCCGATAACAGAGAAAACGCCTGCAGAAGCTTCTAGCCAAGGCATAAGGTCGGCCGGAACAAAATTACCAAACACCAATCGAACAATCAGTACCGCAACTATCCCTTTTAATACATCGCTTAACGAGGTGAGTAGCCCGATTGTTAATCCACCGGCCCGCAAGGAGTTGGTTCCCCCGGTACGGCCGCTGCCTACATCTAGAATATCAATACCACGAAAATATCGGACGTAAATTCTCCCAAATGGAATTGCTCCTAAAAAGTATCCGATACATATTGCGCCTAAGAAGTAGAGAGGGATCATGTTTGAGTTGTCGTTCCTGCTTGTTATTTGTGGATTGATAGAGTCAATTCATTCGTTGTAACCATTCAGCATCGGCGTATCTATTTCCCCATGAAGAATGTTCTGTTGCATTGCCATTATCAAATCGACCAAGAAAGGGGGTTGGCTTTGGGTCGTTAACTTATACCTTTTTTACAACCCTATACTATGAGATTGGTTTCCCACTTTGAATAGCCTTTTAGAAAATTATAGAAATTTCCTCATGTTTGGTTTTGGTCACAAACCATCCACCCCAATCAGGTTGATTCTTGTCCCGCAATGAAACAATAATGTATGTTAGATCATGCCAAGCAGCTTCGAGAATGTCGGTTTTTGAGAGGGCCAAAGGGCCATGCGGATGGGAGTGTATGATTGCCAAAACTTGCAAATCACGCTCTTCAGCATCCAGCAAAACTTGAATTTGCTCGGCCGGATCCATCCTGTATGCAACCGGGCTGTTTTTAATATTCTTAACAGGGCAAAATTCAAGCGCCTGTTGCTTATTACCGAGTAAAAACCCGCAACCTTCGTTTGGAAAAACCGCCTGAAAGTGTTTATTCGCTTCGGTTTTTACCGTTTCCGGGATAATAAGTTCTACCATTGAATATTGTCTTGCGTTTGGCCGATTACTATGTGCAAGAGTATAGCACGAGGCTGTTACGAGCCTGTTTCTTATTGATATCTATTCAAGAATGACTAATTTGCGCAATGGCTTTACTGTATCATCGGCTTAACGGGTATTATTTTGCCCATGGTTCAGCTATTTTTGATCTCAGTGGTTTTCTGTCTACTCTCGGCCGTTATCTGGTGGCTGTGGCATTGGCTGATCATTATTACAGAGGGGATCTACTTGGGGCCCAGAATTGTTGTGTGGCTTTATGACCGTGAAGCGTATCGGTACGATGATATTAAGCTGTACGAGATGGAAGATGAGCTGATATTGGTAGTCGAACCGATTTTGGGAGAGCTTGACGGCACTTCAAACCCAGTCCTTTTAGATGTAGCGACCGGAACCGGCCGTGTGCCCCAATTCTTGTTTCAAGATGGCCGTTTTCGCGACCAATTTAACGGCCGGGTTGTGGGTATTGATGCCAGTCGCAAAATGTTAGATTTGGCCATCAAAAATATGGCACCGATCCAACACACATGCGATTGGTTACAAGGATCGGCCGGGGATTTAACCTTTGATGGCAATCTGTTTGACTGTGTGACCTGTTTAGAATCACTCGAGTTTTTTCCAGATCCACTACAAGCGCTAGATGAAATGATTCGGGTTTTAAAGCCGGACGGATCGATACTGGTTACAAGACGGGCTGGATGGGAAGCTAAATGGTTTTTAGGCAGATATTATAGCCAACCAGATTTTGCAGATTTGCTCAGAAAAAAGGGTCTAACCGATGTTGCTTTGTATCAATGGCAAAACAATTATGATTTAGCCATTGGGCGCAAACCAAAAATTGATGAAACTGTGTAAAAATGGCGACCTATGACCGATTCAACGATAAAACTGATTGATTTGCTGATTATTGGATCAGGCCCGGCAGGGACTTCGACGGCGCTTCATTTACTTAAACAAGATCCAGCTTGGAGCGAGCGGATGCTGATTGTCGACAAGGCGGTTCATCCACGCGAAAAATTATGTGGCGGAGGAATTACCCACTTAGGGGAGAATGTCTTGGCTGATTTAGGCTACGGGATTGAAACTCCCAATTTCCCAGTTAAAGAAGTGCGCCTTAAATACGAAGATGAGCATTATTCATTTCGTGGTGACCCTGTTTTCCGGATCGTACACCGTGCGGAATTTGACCACTGGCTGGTTAAAGAGGTTGAAAAGTTAGGCGGTCAACTGTCTCAGGGTGAAGGTGTTGTCGATCTCACTATCAATGAAGCGGCCGGTTACGTGGATGTGGTCACAGACAAACGCACGATCAGAGCTAAAACTGTCATCGCGGCCGATGGGTCCCGCAGTTTGGTACGTCGAAAACTAGGCATCAACGATGGCTCTCATGTGGCTCGGTTGATCGAAGTCTTAACCCCTGAAACAACTGAATCATCGTGGGAGTTTCGGGATGGGGTGGCGGTATTTGATTTTAGCCAAATGACCTCGCACGAACTGCAAGGCTATTATTGGGACTTCCCCAGCATGGTTGATGGCAAAACATTAATGAATCGAGGGGTGTTTGATAGTAGGGCACGGCCTGAACGTGACAAAGCCAATCTAAAAACTGTTTTGGGCGACTCGATGCAAGATCGGGACCGTGAGCTTGAAGAAAAGCAGATCAAAGGACACCCGATTCGCTGGCTTGATTTTCGCAGTACGTTATCGGTGCCGCATTTGCTGTTGGCGGGGGATGCGGCCGGGGCTGACCCCCTGTTTGGCGAAGGAATCGCAATCGCATTGGCCTATGGCAAAGTGGCTGCGGCCGAAGTAACAGCGGCATTTGCCAAAAACAATTTTGAATTTAAACGGTACAAGTGGCGCATTTTCCGCAATGGTGTGCTTTTTTCTGTGTTGGTCCGTGTTTGGCTCGCCCGACACGCATACCGCACACATCGGCCAAAAAGTATTCGGCTGGGATGGGGAATTGCCCGTTTTATCTTAAAGCGCACCCCCTGGAGCCGACCCGATTTTGTACCGGCCCGAGCACCCAAATAAAAGCCGCGCCAATCAATACCCTACAAAGTAAGTATTTACTGGTTTCTGTTACGTCTTTGTCATTCCTGCATGCATGGGTATGACGTTGTCTAAAAAAGGGTGAGGTGCATAGCTTACAGGCCACTAAACAAAAAAAGCCCCGCTCGTGAGAGTCGGGGCATGTTATCAGATAATTTCGCAAGACCGCGACTGCGGTGTGACTGTGATGAATGGATGTGTGACGAGACTGTGTGATGTGTGACCTGTGAAGGGTGTGAGACTGTGTGCTTCGATGAGGTCTTGTTTAATTAACTGATAATAGAAGTATAGGTGAGGGTGACGGGGGGATAAATGCGTAAAAGTACGTAATTTTCACCAAAATGTGATTGGACGGTAATTTAGTTCAGGTTTTTACTTTATTTATAACCCGGAAATCGGCCCAATTCGGTACAATAGTCATGTTCTAGCTCGCCTACACGCTTTAGAGCAAATCTTGTCCGGCCGGTTTTTTGGTATGACCCCGATAGCAATTCAAGCAAACAACCTAACAAAAAGCTATCCCAAAGACACGGGATGGTTTTTACGTAAGGGAGAAAATAAGTCATCTGTGCAAAATGTTTCTTTAACGGTGCAACGTGGAGAAATTTTCGGGTTGACAGGACCTAATGGGGCGGGAAAAACCACGTTAGCCAAAATGCTATGCACACTGGTTTCACCCACAAGTGGATCAGCAACTGTAGCGGGGCTGCCGTTAGAACCATCGCATGGGGCGGAGATTCGCCAACAAGTAGGATTGGTCGTTGCGGATGAAAGAAGCTTTTATTGGCGCTTGACCGGCCGTCAAAACCTGATTTTCTTTGCAGCACTTTTTGGCATTTTTGGGGAAATGGCCCGTGCCCGGGTAGATGAATTACTAGATGCTGTCGATTTAACATCAGCTGGGGATCAGCGCTTTGACCGCTACTCGAGCGGGATGAAACAGCGTTTAGCAATTGCACGTGGATTGCTCCATAATCCTAAAATCTTGTTTCTAGATGAACCCGGCCGGAGTTTGGACCAAGACTCAAAAAATAATGTGCATGATTTAATTTTGAATTTAAATCAAACAAACGGAACGACTGTGTTTTTAATTACGCATGATTTGGCAGAAGCAAGCAAACTATGCACCCAAATTGGCAGAATGGAAGAAGGGCAATTAGCTTTTTAGCATAGGTGTTGAGCAAAAACAGGATGGATGAATTTAAACCTCGACGAGAGATTATAAAAGGTGGCCTAGCAAGCTTTGCGAGTTTGATGGTGGCCCCTTTTTGGGGCAGGACTACCCATCCAAGCTTTAACAGCTCGCTTTTAGCAAATCAGCTGCTTAGTTTAAAGGAAGAGCAAGCGGCACAAGTTAAAAGCGAGGTGGTCTACGTTTGGTCTGGTGCATTGCAGCCCACATCGATCAAAATAAATGTGCGCCTAACCGCTGGGGCATTAACCCAAATCAAGTATGTTAGCGCGGCTGGTGTTGAGAAAGTTTCTGAGCCGGTAGACCTAAATCTAATCAATTCTTTTGACAATTACATCGCCACGTTTCAGCTTGAAGATTTAACCCCCGGGATGGCCTATAGGTACTGGGTTTTGCTTGATGAAGTCTCGTACAATTTAGAGGGATCCTTTAGAACTCCAACAGACGGCCCTTTTTCATTTAAAGTGGCCTTTGGCAACTGCTCCCGTACCGGCTCGACCAGCCCCATTTACACAGACATCCTAGAAAAAGCACCGCTGATGTTCATGCACTTAGGCGATTTTCACTACGAAAATATCAAAATCGCTGCCCCCTATAAGTTTCGGGAAGCATATAAGCAGGTGCTCACCTCGCCCACTCAGTCAAAACTTTTTCAGAACACACCGATTATGTATGTTTGGGACGACCATGATTATGGGGGGGATAACACCAACTCAGAATCAAAGTCTGCTCAAACGGCTCAAGATTTATATCGCCATTGTGTGCCTCATTTTCCGCTAGCGCAGGATGAGGGGGCGATTTACCAAACATTTCGGATCGGCCGGATCAAGTTTATAGTGACGGACGGCCGTTCAAACAGAGATCCTGATACGTTGCCCGACAATGCTTCAAAATCGATGCTTGGCTCTGATCAAAAAGAGTGGCTCAAGGATGAGCTTTTGAAAGGAAAATTTGAAGGTCCGCTCACAATTTGGGTTAATAATGTATCTTGGATCAGCTCGGCCGACCCTGATACGTGGGCCGGATACCAAACTGAGCGGAATGAGATTGCCACTTTTATAGAAGATAATGAGATCACCAATATCGCCATGCTGTGCGGCGACGCCCATATTTTGGCGATGGATGACGGCTCCAACAATCGATTTGGAGATCAAGGCAAACGGCTGTTCCCGGTTTTCCATGCGGGTCCACTCGACTCTATCCCTCGTTTTAGAGGTGGTCCTTATACCCAGGTTGCCCCACTCGAGAACGGTCATTTCGGGATGATGGAAGTCGTAGACAGCGGAAATGGGATTGACGTATTTTGGTCTGGCTATTCTGTGACGCAAACCGAGGCGAAACGAAATCAAACCGATCCTTCTAATTCAGCAGAAGAGCAACAGCTACTCACATTTGCATTTTCGATGCCAGAACCCGCAAAATTAGCCACTCGCAATGATCATCACGCTTTTTTGCCCATTGTGCAGAAAGACTGATCCCTAAATTATACAGGTCTGATTGGTACCCTTCTTAAAATAAAAAGGGCCAGCGAATCAAACGGGTGAGTTTTAATAACCCGGACACCTGTGTAGTTTCGATCAATAAACTATATGAACAATAAATTTCTTTCAACACTTAAATTCTTGTCGATCGCAGGGTTATTATTGCTGGTCAATGTCGCATTTTCGCAGTCGGCCGATTTCCCTCTGTATGTAAATGCCGGAAGTTCAACGAGCTATATTTCGGCCGATGAAGATATTTTTGTAGCTGATCGAGATTGGGTTGCTGGCTCTTGGGGCTTTATTGGCGGTATTCAAAAAGATATTGTTGGGGCCGAGCTGTACGCAACAGGTGGAACAGAAATTAAACCGGTATTTAGCACCCAACGACAAGGCTGGACCGAGTTTCGAGCCTCGAACATAGCAAACGACACCTATTTGGTTACCCTCTATTTTCGCGAAGAAAAAGCACACGGTCCCAAAATCAATCAGGTCCGATTGGTATCTGAAGGTGTGATTTTAGAAGACAATCTAGATATTTATGCGCACGTCGGCCGGGACCACGCGCTGACCTATCGCTTTGCAACTACCGTTAATGACGGCGAGCTCAACATTCAGGCAGAGGTTTTAGAGGGTGTGACCAACATCTCTGCCTTAGAAATTCAAAAATCGAAAGATACCGGTTCCCCCCCTTCAGTCCCCAAAAACCTAATCGGGCAAGACAGCTATGATGCGGCTCAAATTTATTGGTCTCCCGTTAGTTCAGGAGACTTGCATGGGTATTGGATCTATCGCTCGGCCGACAGTGGCCCGTTTGAGCGTGTAAATGATAAACCGGTGTTGATCAATCGATATCAGGATCGATCTGCACAATTAGGAACCGCATACCAATATAAAGTTACATCTGTCGATGCGTTTGGCATAGAAAGCGAGCAGACCGCTCCGGTCACTGCGCAGCGGCTAGATGTGGCCCAATCAACCCTACCCGTTCTTGATCTAACGCTGGAACCGATTGATTGGGAGTTTTTATATGCGTTTCCATTTGATCAAAATTCTGTGACAGGGCAACTAACCGTTGATGGGCAGACGTATGAAGTTGAAGCGCGCTATCGGGGGAAAGGGAGCCGTGGATCTAATAAGAAAAACTGGAAAATTAAATTTTCGGGCAACTCTCCTTTTGAAGATAAAGACACGCTGAATCTAAATGCAGACAACATGGACTTTAGCTATTTACGCGGTCCACTTTCTTTTGGATTGCTAGATTCTATGGGTGTTTCGGCCCCACAGCATGGGTTTGCGCTGTTGTTTGTAAATGGTATTTACATGGGCGTTTACAACAACTATGAACAGATAGATGAACATTTTATGGCGCGAACCGGCCGGGATGATGACACCATCATCTACAAAGGCCAGATCAACATGTTTAAAGATTTAAACAGTGACGCGGATTATGAACTGGCGTACGAAAAGAACAACAAACGGACATCAGGACATGCTGAAATCATTGATCTCATTGAAGGGTTAAGCAACGCCAGCGAAGATCAGTTCCCATGGATGCTGCAAGATAAATTAGATATTGAAAGCTATTTAAAAATGTACGCTTTTAATGTTTGGGTGGGGCATATCGACTCGTTTGATGGCAACAGCTACATTATTTACGATGCCAAACGTGATTATTGGGAAGTGATCCCTTGGGATTATGATTTTGCATTTGGAACCTATCCATCTGATTTTGGTTTTTACACCAGCCACGGCATTGATTTGGGAATGGGTGCCGAGCGGGTGTTGCCACGCAGAGGCGTGAATGTGCCGCAGTATCGGCAATATTTCTGCCAGCAGCTTGAGTCGTTAAGCAGCACAACGCTTAGCCAAAGCAATGTCTCGGCCGAAGTGAGTGGGTTGCTCAATCAGATTTTGCCAGATGCCCAACGTGACTGGCTAAAAATCGGATGGCAAGATAGCAGCCAGCTCTACACACTACCGGCCGATTTTGGCCAGTATGTGGCTGAAAGAAACGCCATTATTGCAGCACAAATGCCCGCCTACTGCGACAGCTATGACCGGCCTTACCTAAAAATCAATGAAGTTGTGCCACAAAATTTAGGGCAATTTTGCGATGCGGCCGATGGTCAAGCAGGCTGTGATGATGATTGGATTGAAATCTATAATTCCGGCTTGGTTCCTGTTGATCTAAATGGCATGTATTTGAGCGATGAGAGCGGTAATCCTACAAAACACAAAATAACCGGCCCGCTAGTGGTGCCGCCGCTAGGCCATTTAACCCTATGGGCCGATGGGCAGCTGGGCCAAGGGGCAGCCCACCTAAACTTTACGCTTAACGATCGTGACGGAGCCATCTATTTATCTGACACAAGTGGCGCTCTGCTCGACACACTGAGTTGGAGCGGGTTGGCAAGCGGAAACGCACGGGTTCGCATCCCCGATGGAACCAACACGCTACAAACGGTCACGGCCGCAACTCAAAACAAGCCGAACACACAGGCTGCCCCAGACATCATCGACGTAGATCTATCACCCATCGGCATGGCCGAAACAGATAGTGTCTTTATTCAGGCCGAGATTGTTGACGAAGGGGAGTTCGAGCCGGTCATGCATTATCAAATTGACGGCACAGGTTTTGTCTCGATCCCGATGTTTAACGGCAGTGGTGCCAATTGGCTGGCTGTGATTGGCCCCCGGCCGAACGGAACGCGGGTGCAGTATTATGTGACAGCTACGGACGAAGATGGCTTGACCCGAACCGAACCGGCCAACGCCCCCCAGAAAGTGTATGAATACGTTGTGGGGTATGAGTCACCGACCCTGTTTATTAATGAATTGATGGCGTCGAATGATGGGGTTTATTTTGACCCAGATGAAGAGGGTGAAACGCCCGACTACATCGAGATTTACAACCCTGGACCTTGGGCCGTTAATTTGGCAGACATGTATGCAACTGACACGCTAACTAAGACAACAGATTATCGGTTGGCAAAACAAACAGGGCAGCTGGTTGTACCGGCCGGTGAGCATCTGTTGCTCATTGCGGATGATGATGGGAAACAAGGATCAAATCACCTTGGGTTTAAACTATCAAAAGGTGGAGAAGCTTTTGGTTTATTTGATCGCAAAGGGTTTGGCAACCAGCTTATCGATGGGATTGAGTTTGATGAACAAACAACCAATGTAGCTATCGGCCGCTGTGAAGATGGCGGCGCTTGGGGCGAACTGGAATTCCATTCACCCGGCCGATCTAACGAAAGCTGCGGCCGGAAAGCGCCAACCTTGTCAAACATGATCCAAACGCCCCGCTACCCGGTAGCGAGCAATAATAGCCCGGTCAAAATTGACGTAACGGCCGAGGACGACAAAGGTATCCAATCCGTTTGGCTTCATTATCGACTACCAAACGAGCCGTGGGTCAGTAACCAAATGAGCAGAAGCGGGTCAACTTACTCGTCCCAAATCCCAAGCATTTTGCAGCGAGGTGTGATTGTTGAATACTACGTCGAAGCGATTGACAACCAAGGTATTTCGTCCCACTATCCGCTCGGAGCCCCAACCCGCTTAAATCGGTTTATGTATCACACCACGCAGCCGGAAACCTACCCTGAATTTGCAGCTCCACCTAACTTAAAAATTACCGAGCTAGTGGCGAATCCGATCTCGGCCGGAATCAACGACCCAGATGAAGCGGGCGAGAAGGCAGCATGGATCGAGATTTACAACGGCGAACCTGAAGAAGTTGATTTGGGCGGTTATGTTCTGGCTCACGCGCTCCTGTTCCCACACGATTACGTCATCCCGGCCGGGGTAACCATTCCGGCGCAAAGCTACATTACCTTTTTGTTGGATGATGATCCTGAACAGGGGGTAATGCATGCTGCGTTTGAACCGATCCACAGCGGCGACACGATCGGTCTCTACACCCCACATCAAATTTTAATTGATGAAGTCACCTACGGTTCCGAGCTGGAAGATGGCGCGGTGCTGAGTTTGGATGGGCCAGACTGGGTTGTAAACAGCTGCGCAACCCCTGGCGCAGAAAACAGCGCTGAATGCCAGACGGTTATTTTCTTGCCGATTGGCAGACGCTAAAGGCTGATTTCCGGTTTTAGCGTCCTACTTGCTTCCGCAGGCAGGCATTTTAGGGGAGCCACGTTTTCCAAACATCTTCATTGGCTTCAATCCAATGCTCGGCCGCTTTTTCCGGCGTAACTTCATTCTCTTTCATGTCAGCCAACATGCTGATCTGGTCGTTGATCGAGTAGCGCATGTTGCGAATAAAGGTGTAGACCTCGGGTGCTTCAACGGCTAGCTCCCCCCACACAATTTTGAAAAGCTGCTCATCAGGATACCCACAATCAACTCCGGCCGGATTGTCATGACACCCAAGGTAAAAATCCGGCAGCTCAACCTCCACCAGCTCATGCTCAGCATGGATCACATGGGGGGTCCACAGATAAAACAAAATCGGCCCCTCCCGGTCGATGGCCGCTTCAACCCCCGCCAAAATCCCCACTTCAGATTCAGCATACACAACTTCAAACGGTAGCTCTAAATTGCTGATGATCGCCTCATCGTGTGTTCGATCTTGGCGGCCGGGGGCTAAAAACTGCCCTTTCTCGCCTGTTTCAGCCGTCGCAAAGTAGGCTGCAATTTTGGGATCTTTTAACCCTTCCCACGTCGCCACATCTGGATACTTATCAATCACATAATCGGGCACATACCAGCCGATCCGGCCGGTTGGCCCCAGCAGACCGGCATAGTCAACCGTCCGCTGCTTCTCGATAAATTCCAGCATATTTTCTTGGTGGGCCGATGGCCAGACTTCAAGGCTAATATGGGCATCCCCCTGCGAAATTTCTGACCACTGCGCATTCTCATCTAAGTTCACAATTTCAACCGTGTACCCTAGCTCATCATGCAGCAGAGCCTTAGCCACCTCGGCATTGACCTGTGATGAGCCCCAATTGTTTTGCACAATCACGATATCGATCTTTTCGGCAGGGCTGATCGTTTGCGCTGCCGCATCCCCACCACACCCGACAAGCAGCAGTGCAAAAAACAGAAAGCCAAGTAGGATGCAGTTTGGTTGGTGGCAGGTTCGGGGCTTGGCAACAGATATTTCCATATTGGCAGTATAGCACCCGGTTAATCGGGGCTGAATGAAGCTCTGGTAACGGCCGGTTTGTCAAAAATACGCCTATGGCGGCCTGTGCGGGTGTAAATAAAAAACATGAGTTCAAACTGTAATCGGGAATAGAGGTAAAATACCGATCGCTCGGCTGATCGCTAACAGCCAAGCGCTAAAAGCTTAAAATAGAAGAGAGGTCAAATCGATGACATTAGTGATGAAGTTTGGCGGTACGTCTGTTGGGAGCGCAGAAGCGAT
>JAHDEN010000149.1 GCA_020628815.1 Chloroflexota bacterium
GGCCGAAGTTTTGGCCGAAATCGCCACCCTAAAACAAGACAATGTACAAAAAGCGTTGATCCAGATCGAAGATGCCGCTGTGGCTGTTAAAGACGAGGATGGCAATGTTAAAATCAAACAGACGCTGGAATCGATTGTTAAAGGCAGCCGAATTATGAGCGGCGGCTTTTGGGGATTATTAATCGGATTTTTGTTTGGGGGTCCGCTTTTAGGCGCGCTGCTCGGCATCGGGCTCAATACTTTGCTCGGCCGTAAAATCGACATCGGCATCGACAATACCTTTATCGATGAGTTGAGCAACCAGTTAGACGTGGGTAACTCGGCTATCTTCTTGCTGACAAACAACACGCCTGTTGAAGATATTGCAGGCGCTCTAAAAGCGCACGGTGGCGACCTGCTACACACGTCGTTTACAGCAGAATCAGCAGATTTGTTTGCCCAAGCTAGTGAACACGAAGAACTTAAAGAAGCGGTAGAAGAACATATGGAATCGTAATTTGATTACGATTAATAAATTCCCCTTCGCAACATATGATCGGAAGGGGCTAGTCATTCGCGAGCGTTAGCGAAGCAAGAATGGCTCGCCCGCTTAAATTTCACCACAACAAAAAAGCCCATCTGATCATGTCAGGTGGGCTTTTTGTTTTTTGTAGGATGATTTTATTATGGGGCGAGCCGCCTCGGCTGCGCCTGTCGGCGACTAGCCCGTACGCACAAGATGCCTGAAGGGGCTAGTCATTTGCGACTATTACGGGAAGAGTCATCTGGACTATGCCTGTAGATTACTAGCCCTTTCAGAAGACGTGAGCCGCAGGGGCTAGTCATTCGCAAGCGATAGCGCAGCAAGAATGGCTCGCCCAAGAATAGACAATTATTAAACCGCTTTGCTTTCTTTCAACCCCGCAATCTTCTCGGCCGAATAGCCGATTTCCGCCAAAATCTCTTCGGTATGCTGCCCCAACGTCGGTGGTGGCATACGAATCTCCGGCTGGGTTTCGCTCAGCGTGTAGGGGAAGCCAACCTGTTGGATTGGCCCAAGAGTTGAATGTTCAACCTCTTGGCTCAGGTTGTAATGCTTCGCCTGTGGGTGATCAAACACTTCATCAATGTTCAGGATTGGTCCGGCTGGGACGCCTGCCTCAGCCATAAGCACCAGCACATCATCCCGATTCCGATTGGCCAAGTTCTCCTCAATTTTTTCAACCAAAAACTGCAGGTTTTCCATCCGGCCGGGATTCTTTTCAAAGCGTGGATCAGCCCCTAACTCATCTAGCCCCAGCGCTTTGCAGAACCGCTGCCAGATCGCATCGTTGCCGTTCACAATGTTGATATAGCCGTCACCCGTTTTAAAGGTTTGATACGGCCCGACAATGCCGTGCGCGTTCCAGGTGCTGCGCGGCACATTGCCGGTCGCTAAATATTTACCTGCATGGTACGAGAGCAAAGCGACTTGGCCACCCAACATCGACGAGTCGATAAACTGCCCTTCACCAAAGCGTAGCCGATGGAACAAAGCACCCATGATGGCGTATGCGCCAAACATACCGGCCGCCAAGTCCGCAATCGGCACACCAAACTTGGTGGGCATTTCCGGTGGCCCCGTTACCGTCATCACCCCAGACATACCCTGAACGATCAGGTCGTAAGCGGTCAGACTTGCGGCCGGACCTTCTTGCCCAAAGCCAGAGATCGAGCAAAAGATAATGTCCTCTTTGCGCTTTTTAACATCTTGATAGCCAAAGCCAAGCTTTTCCATCGTACCCGGCCGGAAATTCTCCAACACAATGTCTGCACTCTCGATCAGGTCCCACAGCGCTGCTTTCCCTTCTTCAGATTTCAGGTTGAGCGTGATGCTCCGTTTGTTCCGGTTGATGCTCAGGAAATAGGCGCTTTCTTCTCCCACAAATGGAGGACCCCATTGTCGGGTATCGTCGCCTGATCCAGGACGCTCAACTTTAATTACATCAGCCCCCATGTCGGCCAACATCATGGCGCAAAACGGGCCGGTTAAAACGCGGGTTAGGTCAACCACGCGGATGCCGTCTAAGATTTGTTTTTTTGTCATAGTTTTGTGAGTACGAAGTAACAAGTAGAAAGTACGAAGTATGAAGCGAATCGATCCACGTCATACTTAACACTTCATACTTCTCACTTGCGTGCTAAATCTCCCCAAAGTTCTTCTTCAGTTGGCACATGTTCGGGGATTGGTCGTGCCAAGTAGGTAAAGTTCAGAAAATGTTTGTAGGTTAAATTTTCACAGCTATCGTTTTTGCCCCAAGTGCCAGCCCCCATCGAGAGGGTGAAATCAAGGCCGTTGTCAAAGCCACCGCCGTTGTTGTAACAGTGTGGCTGATTAACTAAAACGGTTGAAACGGGAGTCGCCATCGCCAATCGGTCGATATGATCTTGATTGATGGTATGAATGCCGCACGAGTGCCCTTTTCCCATAAAGTCTAAAATGTCGTTGACGGTGTTCACCGCGCTGTCAAAATCTGTAACACGATAAACGGTTAAAACAACAGACAGTTTTTCACCTGAAAAGGGGTAGTCTGCTCCGGTTCCATCTTCTTCAACGATAAAAAATTTAGCCCGTGCGGCCGTATCACCTAAACCGGCCTCTTCCGCGATGGTCTCGGCCGACTGCGCCACAATCGCACGGCTCATCCGGCCGCCGGGCCACATGGCGTTTTGCAACGCATCTTTCTCGGCCGGATTGGCCAGATAGCCACCGTGAGCTTTTAGCGCCGCGAGCGTCTCATCATATCGAGACTCAAGGATCACCAGTGCATTCTCAGACGAGCAGCTGGTGGCGTTATCAAACGTTTTGCTGGCCACAATTTTAGGGATGGCGCTCTCAAGGTCGGCCGTGTCATCGATAATCACCGGGGCGTTGCCAACCCCAACCCCATGCGTAGGTGTGCCGGAGCGATAGCCAAGATCAACGTTGGCTGGTCCGGCCGTGATCAGCGCGTAATCACATTCAGCCATTAGCGCACTCGCCCGGGCCTTGCCTTCATATTTGTCTTTGCCACGCAGACTTAAATACTGAACCAAATCAACCGGAGCACCCACATCAGCTAGAGCTTGTTGAGCCAGTTTCACATATTCGGCGCAGGCCGCTTCTCCTTTTGGATGGGGGGCCAAAACGACAGCGTTGCGCCCTTTAAGCGTAATCATCGCATTGTTGACCGGGGTTGCGCTGGCATTTGTGGATGGCAAGAGGGCGGCGATCACACCCATCGGTTTGGCGATTGTGGTGACCCCACGGGCCTCATCTACGTCGATAACCCCAACAGATTTCGCATTTTTGAGGTCCATCATCGTCCCCATCGTTTTGCGTTTCACTTTGGTGACTTTGTCTTCGTAGTTGCCTAAACCACTGTGGTCAAAAGCGAGCTTGGCCAACGTTTCTGCATGGCTGTATCCGGCCCAAGAAACGGCCGCAACCACCGCATCGACCTGTGCTTGAGTGTAGGTTTCAAATTGCTTTTGAGCCGCTTTGGCTTTAGCAATAATCGGTTGAATGAGTTCTTGATCTGACATTTGTTGTCCCAATTGGCTCTAAAATTCAGTTTAAAAGATGAATCTAACAAGTTTAGTTAATAGAAGCATACTGCCAATGGCCTTTTTGTGAAATTTTGTTGCACGATCTTGTCAAAATTATTTAGACACACTTTTCAGCCCTTTACATTCTGTGCGATGTTGGTAAAACAAAGGGGAATCGGCCGGAGAGCGTTGGTTCACAAAAGATCGTTCATCTAGCAAACTATAGACACAACTTATTTTTTAATTCTTTCTCGGAGAAATCATGCAAGATTTGTTAACTAGACCCCAAATTATCGCCGTTGTTGTGGGAATCATCGGCTTTGCCTTCGCTTTATTCTTGGCCAAAAACAAGCGCACCCGTTTTATTATGGCATCTTCGGCCGGACTGTTTGTGGGCACCCTTACTTTTTTGATTATCGGCCAAGATCTAGA
This sequence comes from Chloroflexota bacterium, assembly GCA_020628815.1. Taxonomy (GTDB): domain Bacteria; phylum Chloroflexota; class Anaerolineae; order Promineifilales; family Promineifilaceae; genus WTJY01. The sequence goes on from JAHDEN010000149.1 coordinate 3,979, forward strand.
ATTTCAGCGAGACACTCCAATTGGGCTCACGTTTATCATTTCGGCCGTGTTAGCCGCAACGATCTTTATCAACGATCGGTTTAACTATCCGTTGGTCCATTACGCATCGCTGTTGGCCCTGCTCGTTTTTTCTGTCTTGGTGTCTGGGATCATTTTTCCTACAGAATTTTATGCCGATTTGCGTGAAGGGATTGCGCTTGAGATTTTGGCCGGTGGCTTCTCAACCTTTCTAATCTTTTTGACCATCGACTCGTTTAATGATCAAGATGCGGACGATCGTCATGCGGAGCTGATGGCGCGGATTGACCAGTTGCAGGCGCATCTTGATCAGTTAGATGTGCAAAGTAAGAAAACGCTGCACGGCTAGTCGGTGGACCGAACGGCTGGTCTGAATTTGCCCGACACATCCCTTATGCAAGACGGACGGGAAGCCGTGATGTGTCAGTTAAGCTCGCCATCTCTTGAGCCAGATGGAATAGCAAATCGGATTTAATGGCGACATGCTCGGCCGAATCCCACAAATTGACAATTTCCTCAGGGTCGGCCGTTAAATCGTACAGCTCCCCTTTGTCGAGATGGGTGTAAATCGTGATGCGGTATTGTTTGGATACCAACGTGCGCACGACCGACCAAATCGGTAGGCCAAACTGAGGCGAAAACGTCACTGTCTCGACTAGCACCCTTTCCCGATGGGTCTCGGTTTCTCCGGCCAAGAGGGGCAATAAACTGCGCCCTTGTGCCCCGTGGTAAGGCCATAGGTCTGCCCGGTCAAGAATCGTCCGGCCGATGTCGAGATAGCTGCCTAATGCATCCACTTCTCCCCGATTGTATTGGGGCAACGGGTCACACCAGATAAACGGAACTTTGACCAGCGATTGATAGTGGGCTGGCCCTTTTAGAAACAGCCGGTGTTGCCCCATGTAATCCCCATGATCACTTGTGAAAATAATCACCGTGTTATCCGCTTGCCCCGTCGCTTCTAGCTTCGCTATGATTTCCCCTATCACTTCATCAACAAATGTGATCATCCCATATGCGGTTGCGATGATGCGGCGTGCTTCAGCCTCATCTGCCATAAACGGCATACGCGGTTTGCGGTTGCCGCTCAGTTCAGCGTCGTAGACGGACTGGAGCAGTGGGGTCTGGGTGCGGGGTGAGTCATTGAACGAGTCGGGCAAAATCACATCGGCCGGGTCATACATATCATAATATTTTTCCGGTGGCGTCCAAGGTGCATGGGGGTCTGTGATCGAGCACCATGTAAAAAACGGGGTGTCTGCCCGGTCACGCGCGTGCTGTTCGAGCCAATTCATCGTGGCGTCCGCGATAAACCGGGTTGAATAATGTTCCGGTTCAATGGCGGTTGCAAAGGTAATCGGGCTGTGCTCACTCTGTTTGATCGCCCGTTCACGCCCGGCTTTTTGGGCGATGGCGGGGTCGATGCTGTCTAGATGGCGTTTGTGGTGAAACCCAGCCACCTCGAAGTGATGAGAAGCCAGGATTAGATCATCAAAGCCGTAATAGGGTGTGGTTGGCTCGAAGTCCGGATCTTTCCACTGTTGCGGCCGCTCTTGCGTGTAATCGGATGAGGCATATTTCTCGGCCGTCTTGTCAACGGTCTTTAAACGGTCTGGCGGGGCCGTTTTGCCCTCAGGTGCCTCTTCAGCTACTTGAAACGGAGGAACCTCTGTCATATTTTGCAGGTGGGATTTACCGATCAGGGCTGTACGATATCCGGCCGCGCGCAGCAGCTCAGGAAAGGTGTTGCTGTCTAGATCAAGCGCAACCCCGTTGCTGTGGCTGCCGTTTACCGAGTTCATCCGCATCGTCAAAAACGCCTGTCGATTGGGCATACACATCGGTGTGGCCGTATGCATGCCGTTGAGGCTTGTGCCACGGCTGAACAGCTTGTCGATGTTGGGGGTCTTGACGACGCTGTTGCCGTGGCAGGCAAGCTGATCGTAGCAATGTTGGTCGGTCATAATGACCAAAAAATTAGGGGATGGGTGAGTCATGGGTTTGAGGATGTATATAAGACGTGTTACGTGGAACGTGAAAGCTGACAATTGCAATATCCCACGTCCTACGCATCACGATTTAATTAAACAAGTTGGATTCTGAACAATGCTAAATCAGCGATCCTTAAGTGACTTTAAATGTGTTTCGAGCACTTGGGGTACGGCCGCTGTGTCTTTGCGACCCCAACCACACTCGGTGGCGACACCGAAGCTGGTTACAAATTTTTCGGCCGCTTTGATTTTAGCCCCGTCAAGGGCATTGTCTTTGGGCTGGAGCAGGCCGAGAAACAGCTCCGTCTCTGATCCCATTTTAAGGTCGGCCAGCGGAGCGAAAAACGGCTCGTCTGCGGCCGGGTTAGAAACGGGGATGTGCATGAACGTTACCGGCCGACTAATCGCCTGAACAATGCTGTTTGCCAGCCCCACGCTGACCGCCATATCTTTTTGTTTGACCAGCGGTGCATCTACCGGGCTGCCATAACACAAATGGAATCCAAGCTCAGCACCGGCCGGAACCGCATCGCCCAGCTCCCCGATGATGGGAGGGATATTTTGACTGTCATAGACCCAGTCGGCCGGAAAATAGTTTTCGAGCAGTAAAATTTCTTGGCAGCAGTCCCATTGAATCGCCAATTTTTCATGTGGGATGGCGGCACACATGTCAGCCAGCTCGCCTAAAAGAGCCTCTTTCATCAGGCCGATATAGGTTTCTTGCGAATCGGGGTGGAAGTAGAGCAAGCCGGTTGCAAAGGGGGTAGGCATACAAACTTGAAAACGGACTCCGGCCGGGATTTTTCCCTCAGCCTGCGTCTGCTCAAATACGGCAAACGAATCAATTGCGGCTTTGGCGTACCCCAACGGCCGGAACTCGATCTCGTCTAACGGCATGTCTGGGTTTAAGACAAACAGGTGATTTTCTCGGCTGACCCCGCCGTCTAAGTCACGGATCGGCACTTTGCGCCCGGCCGGATCGAGCAACACTGCCGGATGCCGTTCTAACATGTCATGCTGAAAGCTAATCCAGCCAGACCGATTGCCGGTTTCGCCGTCGGGCAAGCGGCGCAAATGATCGCCACAGCTGTGGCAGATGGTTTCAAAAACTTCGGCCGAGGAGCCGAGCGGGACGCTGCCAACGAGGTGAATTGAGGAGTTTAAGGTGGGGGAAGTCATGGTTTTAAGAAATAGGGGTAGGGACAGTTGTTTCCGGAGTTTAGCCGATTTTCTGGATTGAACATAGGTGGTAGTGAGGTGGCTTGGCTAGTCGAGCAGTTTTGTTTGCTGAGTGAGGATGTGCTGGAAATGGGCAATAAGCAATGGAGAATGGGCAATGGGCAACTAAATCGCCCCCACAACCTTTTACCGCCCCCTTCGACCCCTGCGTTTGTTTTAATCGCCGAGTGAGCTGGGAGGCTGTTCGACAAGCGCAAACATCAGCAACACGGCCGCTAATATCGTGAAGATACCGGCCATCGGCAACCCGAGCAGCCCCAGGGCCAAGGCTGACAAAACGATAGCTGTTAGCACAATGCCCACCCTCGGCCGGCCGTTTGAGCGATCGACCAAAGCCAGCGGGTTTTTTGCCTCGCTTGCACCAATCCCACCCACGGCCATGCATGTTAGACCCACTCCCAAAAAAATCTGATAGATTGTTTTCCCGAGTAAACCGGAGTTTGTGGCCCAATCTGCCCCAAACAGCCACACGCCGCAGGATGCAGACTGAGACGGCACTCGGCCGCTGCGGAAGGCGTAAACCCGTGCCAAAATCATGTTGTCATAGACCCGGTTGGATTGGTCTATTTGCCAAGTTAATGTATCGGAACTGTTGGGGTCTATGTAGATTTCCTGCCGTTCTTCGGCCGGTCTGGAGGCTTGGTTGTTGCTGGTTACGAAGGAAATAGCGGCAAACCGAGCCCGCCGTTCAAGTGAGTTGTGTATGGTTAGGTGGATGTCCGCGACCTCGTTGGTCGTCATTGCGATGGGACAGCTAAAGCTGGCACGATCTTTGCCGGTGAATGTTTGCGAGAAACTGCGGGCCTCAAAGTCGGGCCAGATGGCGATACCGGCCGCTACAAGGGTGATGAGAACGCCGATAAGATAGAGGACTTTATAGAATTGTTTAACCATAACTTCTTGGCCGCCTTATTAAACAAGAATAAACACCAGAAACCTGGCGAAATAACTCAACCTTTTACTGCCCCATAAACTGCATTTCGTGGAGCTTTTTATACAGCCCGGCCGAATTGCTCAGCAACTCTTGGTGCGTTCCCTGTTCCACAATACGCCCCTCATCCAATACCAAAATCCAGTCCGCATTTTGAATCGTAGACAGCCGGTGAGCAATCACAAACGAAGTCCGGCCCCCCATCAGGTTTTCGAGCGCCTCTTGCACCAAATGCTCGCTTTCACTGTCAAGGGACGAGGTAGCTTCGTCCAGAATCAAAATGCGCGGATCTTTAAGGATGGCACGCGCAATAGCAACCCGCTGCCGTTGACCACCCGAGAGCTTAATGCCCCGTTCGCCGACCAGCGTATCGTAGCTGTGTGGCAAATCGTTGGTGATGAACTCATGGGCGTTGGCGGCTTTGGCGGCCGCAATAACTTCGTCTTCGGTTGCATCTAAACGGCCGTACCGAATATTGCTTTGCACGGTGTCTGAAAATAGCAGCGTTTCTTGGGGGACAATGCCGATTTGCTGGCGCAAACTTTCCACCGTTACATCACGTACATCGTGACCGTCAATCAAAACAGCCCCGTTGGCAATGTCATAAAAGCGGGGGATGAGGTTGACCATGGTTGACTTACCCGCACCGCTGGGGCCAACAAGCGCGATAATTGACCCCGCTTCGGCTTCAAACGAGACATCTTTTAAAATGACAACCTCATCTGAATAGTCAAAATCAACTTGATCAAACCTAACATTGCCGACGACCGGTGGCAGAGGCTGGGCGCCCGGCTTGTTTGAAATTTCGGCCGGGGTGTCGATGAGGCCAAAAATCCGTTCGGCCGCGCCAAGGGCAGACTGGAACTGAGCGAATGAATTAGCCAATGACCCGATAGGAGCCGCGATCATCATCGTGTACACAAGATAAGAAACGAGCTCACCTACAGTTAAACGCTCTTGAAGTACTTCGTTGGCGCCAAACCAGAGTGTTAGGGTGATCGACATGAACGCGAGAAAACCGATGATCGGGGATAAGATTGATCGGAGCCACGCTGTACGCATTGCGGCTTGTAGCGTGTCTTGAATCCGGTCCGAGAACCGGCTGATTTCGTATGGCTCCCGGGCAAATGATTTAACGACCCGCACGCCAGAGACAGTCTCTTCGAGAACGTTGGCGGCTTCAGCCAAGTTGTCTTGTACCTTTGATTGGGCGTCGCGAATCCGACGGCCGAGGGTGATGATGATAAAGGTGATGATCGGTATCCCGGTCAAAATGATGAGGGTTAGCTGCCAGTTAAGCACAAACAGCATGATGGCCGCCCCGATCAAAATAATGATCTGACGCAAGATGGTCGACATCGTATTAATAATCGACTCTTGCAGCAGGGTCACATCGTTGGTGATACGAGAAATGAGGGCACCCGTGCGGTTATCGGCGAAAAAGCGTAGGGACATTTTTTGCAGGCGGGAGTAGACTGCAACACGGATCGCTGCGATGGTGCTTTCACCCACATAAGCGATGATGATTTGGTGCATAAAGCTAAACAGCGCTTGAAGGGCGAACACACCGATTAGCCCCAGACCCAGCCGCATCAGGCGCAGCTCAGCCCCGTCGATGAGCACATCATCGACTAAGGTTTGCACCACAACGGGCAAAACCAATCCCATGAGCGAACTGAGAATTAGCCCGATGCCCCAAAGTACAAGCCAACCGCGATTGGCTTGCACGTAGAACCAGATCCGGCTGAATGAGGCGAGATATTCTCGGTTAAGTTTTCCTTTTTCTTGGTCGTCCTCTACTGTGCGACGACTTCTTATTCTAACAGTCATAGATTTTTATTGTTCTGTACCCTAATCCCTATTCCCTATTTTCATTAGGTAGATGGATGAGTATAACTGATCTACCAACCGACTGACCTACTGCCCCCCTTTTTTTCTGGTGAAGTTCTGATGTAAAGCTTTTATGGAACGAGATATACTTGTCGGTTCACTTAAAATTTCACCCTCGAGCTCACGCCTACCATGCCCTGAGGCCTGAAGAGACAATCTTCAGATATTTAGGAATATAAACGTGATATTTCATGTATTCCTAAAGTGTGCCACTCAGTGCTCCTTGTCGTTTGACAAGTTTAGCCGTCTACCCCCAAAGGACTGACGAGTATGTTCAATCCAGAATTGAATCGTCAGTAAAAAAGGAACGGGAGATACAACTTCGCTGCTAGATTGTGTTTCCGTTCCAAAGAGAGGTTTTATGCAGCAAAATCGAACCGTGACCTACAGTCGATTATTTTCGTATTTGAAGCCACATAAGAGAGAGTTAAGTCTCGCTCTGATCGGAATGTTGGGAGCCGTGGTTTTCAGTTTGTTCATCCCCCAGCTTGTGCAAACAGCAATTGATGAGGCTCTACTAGATGGCCGGGTTGAAGCCCTGATTCGATCGGCCGGACTTGTGTTATTGGCCGGATGCGGCCGTGGGGCATCGATGTATGCCCAGCTTTACTATCAGGAATATTTGACCCACAGCGTAGCCTATGAGCTACGCAACGAATTTTATTGGGCGGTACAAAAGCTGCCGTTTTCTTTTCACGATGTCACCCATACGGGTGATCTCATGAGCCGCGCCACATCTGACATTAGTGAAACCCAGCGGTTTATCGGGATCGGTCTGATCGAATTGACCCGCATTAGTCTGTTGGTCGTCGGTGTTTTAGTGGCGATGTGGCTTGAAAGCCCATTTTTGTCTGCGGTTGCTTTGGGGCCGCTCGTGATCGTCGTCATCATCGCCATTCGGTTCGGCCGCTATGTGCGCGGTATTTTCAAGCTGTTGCAAGAGCAAGTCGCCGTTTTGTCTACCACAATGCAAGAGACCTTAACCGGGATTCAATTGGTTAAAGTGTTCGCCCGTGAAGGGTATGAAAAAGAGCGTTTTGACAAAGAGAATGCGGTGTGGGTTGATCGGCGTGTGGCGATGATTCTGTCATGGTCAAACAATTGGCCCACAATGGGCGTTTTGCTAGCTGTCGCCATCATCCTGATTTTATGGTTTGGTGGGCCGATGGTGATTAACGAAGAAATGACCCCCGGCACTCTGTTCGCCATGATCTCGTATCTGCTGCTGCTCAACGGGCCGGTACAGCGGGTTGGCTTTTTGGTTAACCTAGCGTCAACGGCGGTCAGTGCGGCCGAACGCATTTTCTCGATCATCGACACCCCGAGCGAAATAAGCGAGCAAAAAGTAGCCGTGGTGCCTGAGCGTGTATCGGGCGAAATTGTGTTTGATAATGTCAGCTTTGGGTATCAAGATGGCCCCAAGATTATTAAAGACGTGTCGTTAACCGCCCGGCCGGGTGAAACTGTTGCGCTCATTGGGCCAACCGGCTCCGGTAAATCTACATTGACTAACCTGATCCCCCGTTTCTATGATGCAACTGAAGGGGAGGTTCTGCTCGATGGTAAAAACATTAAAGATCTAACGATTAAGAGCCTGCGTTCTGAGATCGGCATGGTGCTACAAGATTCATTTTTGTTTAGCGACACCATTGCAGAAAACATCGCATATGGTGACACCAACGCCACGATAGAGAGCTTGGAAGCGGCCGCAAAGGCGGCTCGGGCACATGATTTTATTGAGCGTTTCCCTCTTGGGTATCAAACGATTGTTGGGGAGCGAGGGGTGACACTTTCGGGTGGGCAAAAACAGCGGATCGCGATTGCGCGGGCTTTGCTTGCAGACCCTCGTATCTTGATTCTGGATGACTCGACCAGCAGTGTTGATACGGAAACCGAGTACTTGATCCAACAAGCTTTAAACGAGCTGATGGTCGGCCGGACAACGTTTGTGATTGCGCAGCGACTGTTAACGCTGAAAAACGCAGACCAGATTTTGGTTCTGGATGATGGTGCTGTGGTTGAACAAGGCAAGCATGACGATTTGCTGTTACAAGATGGCCTTTATCGCCATTTGTATGACCTTCAACTAAAAGATCAAGAAGAACTGAAAAGCTTAGCCAAATAAAGAGGTAAACGGGTAGCGGTGATCTATAGACGGGTACTCGACTATTGACAACCGCTTACCTAAAAAACATGACAGCATTAAATTCTCCCCAATCAGAATGGCGAAAACGGCGCGAACAACGAATTTTAGACCTGCTGCCAGATGAAGAAGATGAAATCAAAAACGTTGATCCTAATCTTCTTTTGCGGCTTACCGTTTTTCTAGAGCCTTATCGCGGCCGAGTCACTTGGGCCGTCATCTTGATGATCATCTCATCATTAATCGGTGTGGTGGCCCAACCTTGGATTATTGGCCAGGTTTTTGATCAAGGGATCGAAGCTGGCTCAGTAGAGGATCTTCGGTTCTGGATATTTGTGTTTGTGGCTTCGGCCGGGATCGAATGGGTGGCCAACCGCTTTCGAATTTCAGAGATGGGTATTGTCGGTGGGTACGTGGTCGCTGACGTGCGCGCCAAACTTTACAACCATCTGCACACCCTCTCGCTCAACTTCCATAATAACTACAGCGTCGGCCGCTTAATGAGCCGCCTGCTGGGCGATATTGTGATGTTGCGCGACTTCATCACATGGTCGATTACCGGCCTCTTCCGCTCCGCCTTTAGCTTGACCGGTATCATCATCACCATGTTGCTCATCAACTGGCGTTTGGCCCTGATTAGCTTTAGTGTTCTGCCGATTTTGATCGTGGCTACCAACTACTACCGGATCAATATTCGGCTGAAGTATCGGGCGGCACGCTCTCGCAGCTCCCTAATTTCCGGCTACTTTAACGAGTCGATTTCAGGCATTCGGGTCACCAAAAGCTTTGTGCGGGAAGAAGAGAACTTTGGCTTTTTTGACCTGCTCAATTCAGACCTAAAAGGAATCAACTTTGGGGCCGCGTTTTTGACCGCCGTCTTCTTTCCGGCCGTTGAAATCGTGGGTGCCTTGTCAGTCGGTTTGGTTGTTGTTTTTGGTGGGATGTTTGTTCTCGATGAGAGCCTAACGCCGGGACAACTAATCGCTTTTGTCTTGTACGTTCAGCGCTTTTTTGAACCGATTCGTGAATTGGCCCAACGCTTTAACGTACTGCAAGGGGCGATGGCCTCGACAGAGCGGATTTTTGCGCTGTTAGATACACAACCTGATTTGGTTGATGCACCGGATGCATACGTGCTACCGGCTATCGAAGGGACGGTTGAATTTAAAAACGTGAACTTTGGTTATAAAGTTGATGAACCGATCTTGAAAGATGTTTCTCTTATCGCTCAGCCCGGCCAGCAGATTGCGCTTGTCGGGGAAACGGGAGCGGGTAAAAGCACGATTATCCGGCTTTTGGCTCGCTTTTATGATGTCTCAGACGGACAAGTAACAATCGATGGCCACGATATCCGGGATGTGACGGTTGAGAGTTTGCGGCGACAAATGGGTGTCGTGCTCCAAGATACCTTCTTGTTCACCGGTAGTGTGCTCGACAACATCCGCTATGGCCGGTTAGAAGCGACTGATGCAGAAGTGATTGCGGCGGCCGAAGCTGTAGGTGCGGACGAATTTATTCTGAAGATGCCAAAGGGGTTTGAAACGGAGCTGGGCCAAGACGGGATCAACTTAAGTGTGGGGCAGCGGCAAATCTTGTCGTTTGCTCGAGCATTGTTGGCAGACCCACGCATTTTGGTATTGGATGAGGCGACGAGCAGTGTAGACACAACGACAGAAAAGCAGATTCAATCTGCTTTAGAGAAGCTGCTCAGCGGCCGGACATCGTTTGTGATCGCCCACCGTTTGAACACAATTGTCCAGTCTGACAAAATCATCGTGTTGGATCAGGGTGAAATCGTAGAAGAAGGCAGCCACGAAGAACTGCTGGAAAAAGAAGGGCGTTACTACAACTTGTACACAATGCAGTGGACGGGTGACGAGTAGGCAGAGTATTTACGCTTAACTTGAGAAATAAAAAAGCCGGAGATTTGACGAAATCTCCGGCTTTTTTCATGTTTTGGGCTGGTGTTGATTATTGAACAAGCGTAACCGTAAGTTCAAATGGCTCGGCCGATTCGCTACTCACTTCAATGCGATATTCGCCACTATTCGGCAAAGCCGGTAGCTGGAGGCTGGTGCTACCAGCGGCCGATTCAAATTCTTCCCCTGTTGCTGTATTGATGACGACAACTTTGCTTGACTCACTTGATAGAGCCAGAGAGTAAACCTGCCCTTCAAACCCATCAAACAAAAATACAGCTGCGCCGATAGGTGCTGTTTCACCATCCAGCGTGACTTCATTAACCCCTTGTCCAATTTGGAAACGCTTTGGCGAAAGCTCTACATTTGTGTTTTCTGGCATTGTCAGGCTAATGCTAAAGGTGTAGTTGGCTCCTGCACCACCGTTAGAAATTGCAAATTCATATTCCCCAGATTCAGTTAAATCCCAACGCTGAGATCGCCCTTCGATTGCGCTAACACTTTGCCCAGCCCCGTTAAATAGCAACGCATTACCAAAGGTGCCTCCCTCAACTTTTGAGGTGAAGCTTTGACCCGCATAACCAGTAAACGTGAAGTTTACAGAGCTGGCTGGGGCGATTGGGCCGACGCCGCTAGCAACTAGCATCCCGTTTTCCTCAACAAACTCTAGTGGGATCGGAGCCTCTTGCATAACAGGGACTTTGAGCAATGTCCCATCATTTTCGGGATCAATTGTTGGGTCAAGCACCTCTGTAGGATCTGGATCAGGTTGCTGGGTAGGTTCGGCCGGTGCCGCTGTAGCGGTTGGAGGTACTTCGGTGGAGACAACTTCAACAGTTTCTGCCACAACCGGCTTTGGTGTCGGTTCAGAAACCTCTTGTTCACCGCCGCAGGCAACCAAGCCTAAGGCCATGAGAGATAGAAATACAGTCAAGATGTGAGGCGCCGATAAAGATTTGATTTTCATGATTCGTAGGAGCTTTCCACTAGTGGACAGTGGGGAAAGCGGTTTGAATGGTAAAAGTGAAGAATATGTGAGCCTAACGATAACAGCAATGGGCAACATATCACATTTCAATTTTCGTTCCCTTCCCTCAATACTAACGGCCTTATCACACTCGTGGTTTATTTGATCGGAATCTCACAGCATAAACAACTTGGGAGCAATTTACCCCAGTTACGTTCAGAGTTTTCGTTAATCTACCCTTGACGTAGCACTGCCTAAGGAACGTGACTTTAATACCCTCGAGGGGCACCTCGTAAATGGCCCAACTAAAAAGCTGTTCTTGCCCAATTGGAGGTTAAATCACAGGAAAATAATTTGTAGATGAGACAGTTATTTAAACTTCAGTCCTAAACAAAATATGACGCACTATGTGCCGATTGGCACTCTGTCATATGACCACATGCCTCCTATGCTTTGACTATGTTGATCGCAAAAACTTAGTTAACCCCCTGGAGGTAAGCATGAATGAGTTC
>JAHDEN010000150.1 GCA_020628815.1 Chloroflexota bacterium
AGTTGAAACGATCACGGTTGCCACCGGCCTAGAGCCAGGCATCCACGAAATGATCGTGACCGGTCATCGCGGGTGGGATCAGTGGGCGCTTAAGGGATTTGTGGTTGCTAACCGGCCGGACATGAGCGGCTTAACCGTGGCCACAAACATGCTCTGGCGCATCAGCGCATTGCTGGCGCTAGCGGGATTGGTTCTTTTCAGGCCAGCTAGGACCGGCCGCTGGCTAATCAGCTTTTTGCCAACCACCCTCACCGATCAAGGATACATCTGGCTAACATCGGTCGCCGCTGTGATCGTTTCAGTCACCGGCTGGCTCACATGGGGGTCAACGGCCGACGGGGTGTTTCGCAGGCTAACCGATGGCTCTCAGCTACTCATTTTGTTTGGCACCGCTATCGTTTTTTACGTCACCCCTTGGCTCCCGGTTTATTTGCTCGCCCTCCTCTTTCTGTTTCTGCTGATTTGTCAACGGCCGATAATGGGGCTGGTTTTGATCAGCTTCGCCATTCCATTTTATGTCCCCCAACTTTTAAAACCGATCTACACCTATCGTTTTTCTCCGGTCGAAATTTTCACCCTAGTCAGTTTTGGGGCGATTGCCTTGCGCACTTTGCAACAGCGGCTAGAACAGTTTGTCGCTGGTGAAACAAACCCGATCCCCAAACTGAGCCAAACTGATTGGGCCGTGGTTCTTATCGTCAGCATTGCGGCCGTGTCGCTGGCGTTCACCGCCCGCCTAGACGTTGCGACCAACGAGTTCCGCACCGTCATTATCGCCCCTGCGCTGTTTTATTGGATGCTGCGCCGATCAAAACCAACCGGCCGAGAAATCAATTGGATATTGCGCGCCTTTGTAGCCAGCGGGCTACTCGTTGCCCTAATTGGTCTGGGCCAATATTTTACTGGGGCTAATCTAATCACGGCCGAAGGCGGGTTGCAGCGGCTCCGTTCAATTTATGGCTCACCTAACAATGTCGCCCTCTATTTGGGCCGCATCTACCCGCTTTTGCTTGCCAGCCTGTTTGGGGCGCTTTTAACAGATGGCGGGGTTCAAGCCATCTTTAAAAACAAATGGGCAACTTTGCTGGCATGGGTGATTATCTCGCTAGCGATTTTGCTCTCGTTTAGCCGAGGAGGCGTTTTATTGGGGATTCCGGCCGCAACTGCGACGATTTTCTTTTTGTGGCAAAAACGGAGAAATCGGCCGATCTGGCCCTGGCTAACGGCCGGAGTTGTTGCCGTTGTCATCGCCTATTTTGCGGCACTACAGGTTCCGGCCCTTGCCGGTCGCCTGAGCCTCAACAGCCAAACGGCCGGGTTTCGGATTAATCTGTGGCAGTCAAGTTTGCAGATCATTCAAGACCATCCGTTAACCGGCGTGGGGCTAGACAACTTTTTATACAGCTATCGCAACACATACATTTTGGCACGGGCCTGGCAAGAGCCAAATTTGAACCATCCGCACAATCACATTCTTGATTTTGCGACTCGGTTGGGGCTGCCAGGATTACTGGCTGGGGTGTGGCTATTTTGGTCTGTGTTAAAAAATCTGGTCAGCAAAATTCAGCAGGCTGCCCTTAAAAAAGATATAGAGTCATGGGCATTGGCGGCCGGATTGCTTGGTTCAATCGCCTATATTTTGGCGCATGGCCTAGTCGATCACTCTTTCTTTTTAATCGATTTGGCCTATTCAACCATGCTGTTTGCAGCCCTCAGTCATATGAATTTACAATATTTTTGCTTAATGCCCATGCACATTTTTAAGAAATCTGGATAATAAGCGCAACTATCCGAGCAAGGATGGGTTTTCACAATCGAGGTTCAATCAGACTGTCACGCTTGTGCGGCATCTCTGAACTCAAATTTTGTAAAATTTACCCGGCAAACGGGTTAGTAAACAGGCAACCTCAAATAGTACAGAAATATTTGTGGAGGATTTTAAATGAGTGATATACAAAAACGCGTAACAGCAATCATCGTAGACCTTTTGGGTGTAGAAGAAGATCAGGTAACTGAAGCAGCTCACTTTCGTAACGACTTAGAAGCAGACTCTCTTGACCTTGTGGAGCTCATCATGGGCTTTGAAGAAGAGTTCGGTGGGGAAATTTCGGACGAAGATGCCCAATCAATCACAACGGTTGGTGAGGCGATCACATATCTGGCAGAACGCACCAAAAGCTAACAATTATTCTTAATCATTAAACGAACAAAAGCGACCTTAGGGTCGCTTTTTTATTTGCAGGTAGCCCTACACGCCTGTAGAGACGGACCGCCAGCGGGTCTGGAGGCAGGCTTCATACATTTTTTCGACCTTAGACTTTTAGGGTTGATTAATTGCCCAACGCACCAAAGGGAGCTGATCATTCCCAAAGTAAAGCCGCTCACCTTTGCCAAAAGGCACAAAAATAGAGGGGGATCCAAACGCCCCGCGTGAAATCGCTTCATCTGTGTTGGCCCGTAAATGGTCTTTTGTTGCTTGCGCCTGAGACTGCGGCTGCATCGCTTCTCCGTCAAGCCCGATTTCGTTAGCTATTTTGGCAAGCACGGACGGGTCATCAAGATTTAGCTGATGGGTAAAATAGGCCTCAAATCCTGCATGCATAAACTTAGCCAACGTCGGTTGATCATCCTCCAGAATGCAGCAAAATCGCATACCGTGTACTGATCGAAGTGGAAAATGCGGACCCGGGAAGTTCATCGTCACGTTGGAATAAGCGGACCAATCGTTTAATGACTGGAACAGTTGACGCCATTTGGGGCTGTTGATGTTGTTGGTTCGTGATTCTGGGTAAGCCTGATTAACTTGATTATGAACCCCACCAACTAAAAACGGCCGCCATGTAACACTAGCCCCGGTTTCTTCAAGAATCGGCCGAATATTGTAGAACGCCAAGCAGGTCCAAGGGGAAGAAAGATCAAAGAAAAACTCAATAGATTTTGACATTATTTAATCCTTTAAATTAACTCAACAAATTTTAACTTTGCCGAGTATATACAATCAAGCAATAATCTCTAAAAGGGTCACCAGCCTGCTGGAGGAAAAATGTATACCACTGCTGAACTAACAGCCCCTATTTCAGGGGTAACGCTTACTGTTGAACGAGAAGATGGGACAAAATTGCATACGATTTCCGTGGGGAATGGCTCCCAAGACATTGTCATGGCGCATGGATATGGTGCCAGCAGTATCGGCTGGAACGTTATCGCTTCTAAACTCGATCTTGAGAAATATCGCTTAATTGTGTTTGATCAACGGGGCCATTCAGAATCTACGGCCGGATCGGACGGCATCAACTCCGCTTCGATGGCATCAGATTACAAAGCGGTTTTAGAAGCGTATGATGTAAATGATGGGGTTTTGGCCGGTCACTCGATGGGCGGATTTTTAACCCAAAAGTTCTTGCTAACCTACCCAGAAGTTGCAAATGCCCGCCTAAAAGGAGTGCTGTTGATCGCTACCTTTGCAGGCGATGTCAACAAAGATAACTTTCAAAATAAGCTCCAAATTCCACTCATAAAATCGGGTGTTTTGCTCTCTCTTATCCGCTTTAAAATGATCGGGAACGCGTTTACCAAATCTTTGGTAGGAGACGGTTATCAAGAGGAATATGCGGATGCGTTTTTGCCTGTCTTTTCAGCGCAAGATCATAAAGCCCTAGTGCCCATCTTAAGCGCGTTAGGAGATGAAAGTTACTATAACGACCTTAAAAACATCTCTCTCCCGTGCACCATTATTGTGGGAACAAAAGATCATACAACCCCAGCTTTCCACACAGATGATATGCATGCCAATTTACCAAATTCGAAGGTCGTGAAGGTCCCCGGTGCAGGTCATATGCTTAACTGGGAGGCTCCAGACGCCTTAATTGCTGAGCTGGAAGCTTTGGCCAGCAAGGTTCCTGCTTAGTGCCGGAACCGTGTAGTTTGAGCGTTTTAAACTATCCCTTGGCGGACGGCTTCAGCCACAGCCTGCACCCTCGATTGGACTCCCATCTTTTCTTGGATTTTGCGCATTTTTCGTTTGAGCGTTGTTGAACTTACAAACAGAGAATCTGATACCTCGTGATTGGCAGCACCGGCCGCCAATAGTTTTAAAATCGCAATTTCATCCTCATCTAAATCTACCGTTTGGGCCGGATGGATTGGCTCGGCACCCAAACTACTTAGTACCACGTCCATCGCGCCCGAGCTAAGAACCCGGTCCCCACGGTAGGCGGCTTGAATAGAGTGAATGAGTGAGTCATCAGTTGAGTTTTTTAGAATGTATCCCTCGGCACCAGCTTTGAGCGCTTGGGTCACATACTCTTCATCATCAAAAGATGTAAGCACCAGCACCTTAACCGTTGGGTCAGAAGCCTTGATTTCAGGCAGCAGGTCAAGGCCTAACTTGTCCGGCAGACGAATATCGAGCAGAACAACATCCGGCCGCAGTTGAGCCAGCAATTCTAACCCTTCGGCCGCATCATTCGCTTCACCTACAACCTCAACCTCCGCATAGTTTGAAATCAAACTGCGAATCCCTTTGCGCACCACAGGATGATCATCAACCATCAGTACCTGAATCGGCCGACTAGTCATGAGTCACCTCATCGTGTGTTAGTTGGATGGCTTGAATCGGCACCGTCATCTCGATTCGGGTTCCAATTCCAGGATTTGATGAGACAATCAAATTCCCACCTAAACTTTCAGCTCGCTCCTCAATCCCCAAAAGCCCCAGCCGATCCTGATAACGTGATTGGATCGCATCTAAATCAAACCCTCTCCCATCATCGCTTATCGTCACTTTTAAAGTCGATGGGGAGAAAGCGATCAAAACGGTTGCCGTGGTAGCCGCCGCATGTGCGGCACAGTTTTGGAGCGCTTCTTGCACCACTCGGTAAATATTTACCTCGGCTCGCGGATCAATTCGCACAATATCGCCCAAAACTTTGACTGAGCATGGAATACCGGTGTATTGCTCATACTGCTTTCCGTAGCGACGTAGCGTAGGAACTAACCCCAAAGTATCAAGCATCGGCGGCCGTAAATCATAAATAATCCGCTTAGTCTCTTGCTCAACCTGTACCAAAATATCTTCAACTGAATTGGTAGAGCCAATTGCCTGTTCGATGTTCCCACTTTCTAACCGCTTGCGTGTCGACTTTAGCTCAAACATCGCCCCATAAATGAGCTGATTGACCCCATCATGGATACCCAAAGCGATCCGCTGACGCTCTTTTTCTTCAACATTGACCGTCTCTTGCAACAAATGGCGCAGTTGCTCCGCTTTTTCAGCTAAGCGATCTTGTGCAATCTCTAATTCGGCCGTCCGTTGTGCCACCATCACTTCTAAAGAAGAGTTGGCTTGCTCAAGTTCTTCGAACAGTTGGCGATTGCGCGAAACAATAGCAACTTGGGCCGCATACGTCATGAGCAACTGCTCATGCTCTGGCGCATAGGGAGACGGCCGATTGGCCACCCCGATCATGCCGTTGGCTTTGTCATCTATCCGTAGCGGCACCCCCAAAAATGTTTGAACAGGCGGGTGATCTGTTGGCTGCCCCACTTTACGCGGATCAACACGGGCATCTGCCGTGCGTATCGGCTTATTATTTAAAATGACGTATGAAAAGATATTCGGCCGGAGCGGGATAAAACGATTTTCCTGATAAAACTCCGGGGCAAGCTCAAACCCCACAGTAGCCACCACCTCCAGCACCTTCCCCTTTTCGTCTGAAAATCCGACAAATCCAAATTGTGAATCTGTTAGTTTCAGGCACTGCTTGAGTGCCGTATGCAGAACCGAATCAAGACTACGTTGTGACGACAGCTCAACAGCAAGATCGTACAAAGCCTCAAGACGTTCAGTTTGTTGAAGTACAGTGTGCGCACCGGATTCCATAAAATGGATTGTATGAACGGGCCCCAACATCTGCAAATTACAATTAATCTTCCTGCGATATTTTCCTTATTATTGATACTGTTGAGTATCGATTTATGTTAGTATGTATCGGCCTAAGCTTATGAAAACATTCTAATTGTTCTTGAAAAAAACACTCTTTAAACCAAACCCAAACACATAATACAAAATAATTGTTGTATAACTTTTAGCAACGGAGAATAAATTTATGCGTGTATTAATTACTGGAGCAGCCGGATTTCTAGGCTCTCACCTTAGCGATCGCTTCTTAGCGGAAGGGTACGAAGTTGTCGGAATGGACAACCTGCTTACTGGAAACCTACAAAATATCGAACACCTTTTTGGCCATGACAAGTTTACGTTTGTGAAACATAACGTTTACAACTATATCCATGTAAGTGGCGACTTAGATGCGGTTTTGCACTTTGCTTCACCCGCTAGCCCGATTGATTATTTAGAGCACCCGATTCCAACCATGAAAGTGGGTTCGATTGGAACCATGAATGCGCTTGGACTGGCCAAAGCGAAAGGGGCTAAATTCTTGCTTGCATCTACATCAGAAGTTTATGGAGACCCGCAAATCAATCCTCAGCCAGAAACTTATTGGGGACATGTCAATCCGATTGGGCCACGTGGTGTTTATGACGAGGCAAAACGGTTTTCCGAAGCCATGACGATGGCTTATCATAGGTATCACGGCGTTGAAACTCGTATCGTTCGGATATTTAATACCTATGGCCCTCGCATGCGTTTACACGACGGCCGTGTTGTTCCAAACTTTATTTACCAAGCACTGACGGGCAAACCCCTCACCGTTTTTGGTGACGGCACCCGTACCCGCTCGTTCCAATTTTATAGTGACCTGATCGATGGTATTTACAAGTTGCTGCACAGCGACGAAACATTGCCGGTTAACATCGGTAATCCAAGCGAAATTACCATTACTCAATTTGCTGAAGCTGTATTAAAAGCAACCGGCAGTAAATCAGAAATCCACTATATCGAGCCAACCGATGACCGGATTACAGATGATCCTAAAGTACGTCGGCCGGACAACACAAAAGCGATGAGCATCTTAGGCTGGGAACCAAAAGTAGATTTGGAAACCGGTTTAAAAGAAACCATCGATTATTTTAAAACTCGAATTTAGTTGGTAACATTGGTGATGGTTAGCCGTGTTGCTAACCATCCAACATTAGCACTTTTTGCCCTGTTGGTTTTTTTAAGCTAGCAGGGCTTTTTTTATGCAATTTTTTAGGCAATCTTCCCACAATTTAGCTCCAGACCGATTCTTGATCGCCGCGGCCGTCAGCACGGTTGCTGTGGCGATTGGTATCGCCATCGCCCCTGTGAACGCTTTATGGATTGGATTTGCCTTGCTTAGTGTTGTGATCATCGGTTGGCACCTGCTCAAGTATCCGATTTTAGCGATTCCAATCGTTTTACTTATCGGACCGTTGGGTGCTTATGAGGCTCGGGCGGGCTGGCCCATCATCGGCCGGTTACCCATCGCTTCGGGGCAGATTGCGTTTGGCGCCCTGATGCTTTTCTGGCTCATCACTTGGCTGGTACGTAAAGAGCGATCATTGCCGCAGGCCAAAAGCTTTACTTGGCTGCTAGGATTTGCGGCCGTCATGCTGATAACTGTCTTGTCGGCCGAGTCTGTGGCGGACGGCGCCAAAGAAGTCATCAAATGGATTCAGTTGGGCATGATGATGCTCATCTGCTTAGATCTGGTGGCGCAGACAACAAAACGCTGGGAATCACCCCAAAATGGGGTCTGGCTGCTGGTCACGTTTGTTGCGGTAGCTGGGCTGGCGCAAGCCGCCATCGGAATCAACCAATTCTTAGCGGCCGATGGACCTGAATCTTTTCAAATACTCGGCCGGTTTTATCGGGCGTTTGGCACGTTTGAACAACCTAATCCCTATGGTGGTTACATGGCTTGGACCACTGTGTTTATGATTGGGGTGTGCCTGCCGCAGATTTGGGCATATGGCTCCCGCTTCCTTGGTCTAACACAAGCCGAAAACAAAAATGATGAGCCGATGCCGATTCTCTGGCTTCTCGTTTTACTAGGCATCACAGTGATTCTGGGCGGTGCGCTCATCGCATCTTGGAGCCGGGGCGCATGGTTAGCGGCCGTGATCGGGTGTGGCGCAATGGCATTCTTTCTGCCTAAAAATCGCTGGGTCGGGGTTGGGCTCATTTTCAGCGGGATTCTGGCCCTGTTTTTCGTTTTTCAGCTCGGTTTAATCCCCGCCTCGATCTCTGATCGGCTGGCAAGCTCAACAGAAATTGAATTTGCTGATCTGCGCGATCAAGAAGTGAGCCCGGCAAATTTTGCGGTTCTTGAGCGGCAGGCATTTTGGCAAGCTGCATTTGGTATGTTTGAAAGTGATATTTGGACCGGTGTTGGATTTGGCAATTATGATGCGGCTTATCCAGATCATTTTGTCGGCCGATGGGAAAAATCGCTGGGACATGCACACAACTACTACATTAATTTACTAGCTGAAACCGGCATCATCGGTCTTTTGGCTTACCTAATATTTTGGTCCGCCATTTTTTGGCAAATCTTGCGCAAGCTACCCGAGTTGTCTTTATCTCAACGGGGATTAGCCTTGGGCTTAATCGGACTATGGGCGGCTTTAGCGGCCCATCATCTGGTAGATAACTTATACGTGAACCACAACTGGTTTATTCTGGGATTATTTCTAGCCATTCAAGAAATGTTGCTCGGCTCAAACGTTATGATCCCGAGAGGAAAATTAAATTGCGCTAAAAAATCTGTTAAACTGTCTAGCTGATGTTTTGCAGTAAAAGGATTTAGGATCGCAATTGTCTGTGCTCCATGAAAAACATGGTCAAAAACAAAGAGGAAAAATCTGATTCTATGATATCAACCGTATCCAATGCCGTCGGCCGTTATGGCCCAAATCCCAAAGAGGTTGAACGCTTTCTAAAATTTGCCGTTGTTGGGGTCATTGGGGCCGTGATCGACTTTGGCTCATTTAACCTTTTACGTCAGCCGTTCTTGGCTTTAGCAGATCAAGGTGTTTTTGATTCTATCGCTGGAATCTTTGCCCGCAGCCAAATGGAGCCAGCCAGTGTTGCCCTGGGCATTGTGACAGGCATTTCGTTTGTCTTGGCCGTTATCAGCAACTTTATTTGGAACCGCTACTGGACTTATCCTGAGTCCCGATCAAAATCTAAAAGATTGCAAATGAGCCAGTTTGTGGCGGTTAATGCGGCCGGATTTTTGATCCGCCCTCCTACATTCACATACATCCATAATTGGTTTGGCGACATGGTCGATTTTCTGATCCCATCGTTAGGAACCGAAACAGCGCTCTGGGTGGGTGACAATATCGCCCTGATGTTGATTGTGGGTGTGGTCATGTTGTGGAATTTCTTTGTTAACCGGTACTGGACCTATGCAGATGTAGACAGTGCTTAGTTTTCAGGCGCCTGCTTTTTACCGCTTTGGCTACTAAAAAATCAACGGTTGGAATTGACGTCACTTCAGCCCTGACCCAGGGTGGAGGTATAGGCCGATATACGCGTGAACTGATGAACGCATTGGTTCACGAAACCCGGTTTGCTGAGCAATTTGACGTCACCCTTTTTTCCGCCAAGCAAACAGCTCCCCCACCAGTTTCTAACCCTCTGCCAACCTATTCAAACGTGGTGTACAAGCCCGCTTTTATTAACGAAAAGTGGCTTTATCGTTTGTGGTACAGGCTGAGAGCCCCCCTACCGGTTCAAACGTTTACCGGCCGATTAAACCTCTTCCACTCACCCGACTTTGTCCTCCCCCCAATTGTAGGCAACATCCCCACGCTCTTAACCGTCCACGACCTATCGTTTTTGCACTATCCGCACACATTCACCCCGGCTTTGGTCAACTATCTCAACAGCGTTGTCCCTTGGTCGGTCGGCCGAGCCACACACGTTTTGGCCGATTCAGAGGCAACTGAAAAGGATCTGGTCAACTTGTGGCATGTTCCAGCCAGCAAAATCACAGTTTTGTATAGCGGCGTCAATCCTAGCTTTAAACCGGTATCTGATCCGGCCGCAATCAAACAGGTGCGCCACAAATACAAGTTAGGGTCAGCTCCTTGGGTATTGGCCGTTGGCACAGTACAGCCACGCAAAAACTATCAGCTTTTGATTCAAGCGTTTGCCAAAATCGCAGATCGATATCCCAATAATTTGGTAATAACGGGTGGCAAGGGATGGCTTTTTGACGATATTTTGGCCGAGGTTAGCAAGCAAGGGTTAGACGGCCGGGTAATTTTCACCGGCTTTGTTGATGATGTTGATTTGCCGGCCATTTATTCCGGTGCAGCGGCGTTGGCTTTTCCTAGTTTGTACGAGGGGTTTGGGCTGCCGATTTTAGAGGCGATGGCCTGCGGAACGCCGGTGATCAATTCAGACGCATCTTGCTTGCCGGAAGTTGCAGGAGACGCGACGATTCAGCTACCACCTGAAGGTGTAGAAATCTGGGCTGAAGGGTTGGCCCAGTTGTTGGGTGATGAGGGCAAACAGAAAACGTTAGTAGCGGCCGGGTTTAAGCAAAAAGAGTGGTTTACGTGGCAACGCTCGGCCGAACAGCTGCTTGGCATTTATACAGACCTAATCAATTAAACGTAACTATTCAGTACTTCAACAATCAGATTAAAGCGTGTTGCGTGGCACGTAAAAGCTTCCGCGTGATAGATTCAACGTTCCACGTAACACGCTTTCTCTTGCAAGTTTTGATGCCTGCTGAATAATTTCACTTAAACACTAAATAAACGGCCGAAATGCTGAAATGGGCACAAGCTGATAAACTAAAAAAATGGAAAGTAAAACAGTTTCGCAATCAAGAATAACGCTGGCACAGGTGATGGGGCCAACCGAGGCAAACACCATGGGGAACGTTCATGGTGGCATTATCATGAAAATTTGTGACGAAGCGGGCGGCATGGCGGCGGTGCGTCACGCGGGTCGGCCGGCCGTTACGGTAACTGTAGACAGTATGCGCTTTTTATCCCCCGTGCATATCGGCAATATTATGTTTGTAGATGCGTGCGTGACATGGGTCGGCCGTACATCGATTGAAACCCGTGTGCAGGTCCGTGCAGAAAATGTGCGAACGGGCCAAGTTACCCACACCAACACCGCTTATTTTGTGTATGTGGCCTTGGGCGAAGATGGGAAACCGATTGAAGTGCCGAGACTCATCCCCGAAACAGACGAAGAAAAAGAGATTTTTGAAAAAGGGTATTTACGGCGCAAACTGCGGCTTGAATTAGAACAGGCCAATTAGAAATCACCTTGAAAGCGAAGCGGCCAATTTTTAATTGGCTTGTAAGCGAAGCGTCAGCGAAACCAACAATGAGCGAATCAACACTCCTAAAAATACTGCGCGATGCATCCCCTGCACGCAAAATAATTGAGCATGCGAATCAGCATGACATGGGACTGGCTGACGGCGAACCGTTCCCTTTTTTGGCCTTGATTGGTCAAGAAGAGATGAAACTAGCTCTGATCCTGTCTATCGTCAATCCAGAAATTGGCGGGGTGTTACTGATCGGAGCGAGGGGAACCGCAAAAACAACCGCTGTGCGCTCGCTGATCGATTTATTGCCGGTTGTGACCCGTTCGCTGTGTGAAAATAGATTTAACTGCACCGAGCAGGCGATTGAAAAAGACGGTCTTGGAGCTGTATGCAAAGCGTGTGCCACAAAATTTGGATATCAAGAAGCGTTAACCCGCCAAGATAAAATGCGTCTGGTCGAACTCCCACTAAACGCTCGGCTTGACGACGTGGTGGGCGGCATCAATGAACGGATCCTGACGGAGAAAGGGAAAGTTCGGTTGGACAAAGGGCTTTTGGCTCAGGCTGACAACCACCTGCTTTATATCGACGAAGTTAATTTGCTGGATGATGTGGTTCTCGATGCGATTTTAGATGCGTCTGCCCAAGGGTATTACACGGTGAGACGTGGCCCGAACAACTTAACCTATCGTTCAAAATTTGTATTGGCTGGCTCGATGAATCCGGAAGAGGGGACATTACGGCCGCAGATTATGGACCGCTTTGGGCTACGAGTCGTGGTACGGGGATTAAATGACCCGGCCGATCGGTTTGAAGCGTATGAACAATCGCTGCGCTTTCGGAAAGATGCTGAATCACTTTCGGCCGAATTTGCTGAGGCGACGCTGGCATTGGCGGGCGAAATACAGAAAGCGGTTGACCTTTTGCCTCAAGTTGAAATTTCGGCCGAAGCCAAGGCGCTGGGTCTAGACATTGTGCGCCAAGCCAAAATCGAGTCTGGCCGAGCTGAAATCGCTATGTTTGAAGCGGCCCGCGCCCATGCAGCTGCCGACGGCCGCACCACGGTTACCGCAGAAGATATTCGCACAGTTGCCCTGCTGGCGCTGCGCCAACGGCAAAGCCCTAAATTAGCCGAATTTTTCGCCATGCAAGCGGCCGAGGACAAAACCCTAGCTTCTCTTATTTCTGACACAGATGAATCGGGGGAAAAACACGATGATTAACGCACAGGATAAACCGAAATCGGCCATACTCGCTTTTTCATGGTCCGACTGGATGATGCTGGGCTTTGTCCTGATGCTTGTGGGCTATTTTCTGCCGTGGTTCAAACTGCCTGCGGCTGGGCTGACGCTGATCGGCATTGATATAAGTGAATGGCTTAAGTTTCTGCCGCAATTTGACACAGGGGAGCTCCCCAACCGGAATTGGTTTTATTTGCCCCCCATCTGCCTAGGCGGCATGCTAATTTTGTGGTCTGTGCTGGTGGATGCCAACGGCCGACGGGGTTGGATCATGAGCGGTGTGGGGCTGCTAATCGCTCTGATCGCGTTCCCGGCACTTGAGGTGCTCCCAATCAACGCAGAGAAGTTTAGTAAAACTGGAGAATGGTTGTTTCGCTTTATCGGGATTGGATTGGTTGGTCTGCTGGCGCTTGGTCGGCCGTTGCTTAGCAAGCTCCCCAATCGCTTGTTGGTCAGCCTGATCGCAGTCACCGCGCTAATCGTTGCTGGCTTGCCTGCATGGCTCCTTTATCTGTCCCGGTCTGCCTATATTTTCTGGCTCAGGCTGACGCCAAATCCCGGGGTTGGGTTTTTGCTACACATGGCGGCCGCTTTGCTTATTTTTGTTGGGGCGATTTTGTGCTGGCGTTCAAGTCAGCCAAATGTTTAATGCGATGGCTCGCGAGCGTAAAATTTCGCTCTGCTAAGTCCAAACTTTAGTAACAAATTTCGCCTGGCCCAAAAGGGCCACCTACGGCCGAATTAGTCCAAATTCTGTACAAGCCTGCTCCTTTTTGTTTAAAACCTACTAAAAATGGGCCTACTTTCTTGTCATATCTGATAAATCGGCTATAAACCCTGCCCAATACATGGACAATACCTTTGCATTTCTCAATAAACAGTTGTCAGTGATCAGTAGACAGATAAGACTGTAAACCACCGACCACCGCTTATTGACCACCATTTAAAAGGGCTAGATGTTTAATTCAGTAGAGGAAACGGTTAAAAATTTATCGGAGCTGGACTACATCGCTGACGAAGGGTTGGCGACCGCCCTGTTTTTGTCTCTCAAAATGGGCAAGCCGCTGTTTCTGGAAGGGGAGCCAGGAGTCGGCAAAACAGAAATCGCCAAAGTGCTCGCCCAACTTTTTGAAACAGACCTAATCCGCCTACAGTGTTACGAAGGGCTCGACACCAACCAAGCCCTCTACGAGTGGAACTACCCCAAACAATTACTCACAATGCAAAATAAAAATGGCTCTGGAAATACAGATGATATTTTCAGCGATGCCTTTTTGCTCAAACGGCCGTTACTCAACGCCATCGACCCCAATCGGACAAAATCTCCCATTTTGCTTATTGATGAGCTAGATCGCTCCGACGAAGAATTTGAGAGCTTTTTGCTGGAATTATTGTCTGACTTTCAGATTACGATTCCTGAAATTGGGACGATCAAAGCGGAGCATCGGCCGATGGTGATTATCACTTCAAACCGGACACGTGAGATTCACGACGCTTTAAAACGGCGCTGTATCTATCATTGGATCGACTACCCATCCCGCCAAAAAGAGATCAACATTGTGAAAACAAAACGACCGCAGGTTAGCGAACAGCTAGCGGCACAAGTGGTTGATTTTCTGCAAGAAGTGCGCAAAGAAGAATTTTACAAGCTCCCTGGTGTCGCGGAAACGCTCGATTGGGCGGAGGCCCTGGGCCATCTGAACGCAACTGAAATTACTCCCAAGATGGTTGAAAAGACGCTGGGCATCATTCTGAAATATCAGGATGATGTAGATAAGCTGAGCGGGCAGGGGATTGAAGTGATTATGGAGAGGATAGGGTAGAGACGTCCCGCTGGGGCGTCTCCCATGCCAAGACGCGCCGACGGCACGTCTCTACGTATGAACTCACACCTCTTCAACAACGTTCTTCTTTTCACCCGCACGCTACACGCGGCCGGGCTGAACATCACCCCCACGCAGACGACCGATTTTTTAGATGCGTTAGGGCTGATCGACATCCGCAATCGGAATCAGGTTTATCATGCGGCACGGTCGCTGTTGGTCAACCGGCAAGAACAGCTCCGGCTGTTTGAAACGATCTTTAACTTTTTTTGGCGCAAAGCGGCTGACCCAAGCAGATTGGCACAGCAAAAGTCCCCCCTCGCCCCAAGGCACAAACGGCCGCAACAGCATCAGTACGCCGCCATGCTCATGGCTCGTGCCATCGGCAAAACGGACCAAGAGATCGAGATGGTCGATAAGGCGGAAACGTACTCCGATGCGGATATGCTGCAAATGAAAGAGTTTGCGGCGATGACGGCCGAAGAGCTTGATCAGGTTAAAAAGCTGATTCAGCAGATGAAGTGGGATGTGAGTAAACGGATCACGCGGCGCAGAGTTGGTGCGAAAAACGGCAATCAGATCGATTTACGCAGCGGGATGCGTTCGGCCGCAAAGTATGGCGGCATCCCGGCCGAACTGTCGTTTAGCAAGCGGAAAATCAAAGAGCGGCCGATTGTGCTGCTCGCGGACATTTCTGGCAGCATGGAAAAATATTCCCGGCTGGTGCTCCAATTTTTTTATAGTGTGGCCCAATCCCACAAAAACGTTGAAAGCTTTGTGTTTGGCACACGTTTAACCCGCATTACGGGTGATTTAAAACTTAAAAATATAGATCGAGCGGTTGATCAAGCGGCCCGAGAAGTGCGGGACTGGAACGGCGGCACGCGCATCGGCGAAAGTTTTTCCACGTTTAACCAAGACTGGGCCCGGCGGGTTATTCGGCGCGGTGCCATTGTCATTGTGGTCAGTGATGGCTGGGAACGTGGTGATAGTGGCTTGTTGGTCCGTGAGATGCGCTATTTACAACACAGATGTCATCGGCTGGTGTGGCTTAA
>JAHDEN010000151.1 GCA_020628815.1 Chloroflexota bacterium
GGGCAGCTATGGGAACTGTTTTGTCCCGAGCCATCGGGGTCGTGATCGCCTTTTCGATTATTTACAGCGGCCGGAACGTGATTAAGGTAGGTAACGGGAGCTATTGGCCCGATTTCCAGCTGTTTAAAGATATTTTTAGCATCGGTTTGCCATCTGGCATACAGGGTATTTTTCGCAATGGTGCTCGGTTGCTGGTGATCAGTCTTGTAACTTCAACAGAGGTGGGGACATTGGGAGCGGCCGCGTTGGCCATCGGTTTAAATTTAGAATCACTCGCCTTTATGCCGGTATTGGGGATCAACGTAGCGGCCACGAGTTTAGTCGGCCGTTCTTTGGGTGCGTGGCAGGTAGACCAAGCCAAACGGCGCGGCACGTTTGCCGTTTACATGGCGGTTGTGGTGATGGGAATCCTCATCCTGCCAATGATTATTTTTGCCCCCCAAATTATTCAGCTTTTTGACCCATCGGCCGATGCGACGCTGCTGGCGGCCGGGACCCGATATTTGCGCATCAGCACCCCATCTTTGATTTTTACCGCTGTAGCGATGACGGTTAATGGTGCGCTGCGTGGGGCGGGCGACACTTTGCCGGGCATGTACAGTACGTTACTGACCCGTGGGGCGATATCGGTTGTGCTCTCTTGGCTGTTCGCTTTTCCATTTGGGTGGGGGTCTGATGGCATATGGTTTGCCCTGGCGATCGGCCAGTTTTTTGACGGGCTGTTTTTGTGGTCCCGCTGGCGGATGCCGAAAAAATGGGTCATGATCGCCCTGCATAAAACGGAGCTGTACCGCAAACATTTATCCCATTTGGCGGAGAATGTGCAGCAGCAGTTTTTGCAAGAGGTTCGGGCCCCTTTGATGGCTCAGGAGTCTGCGTTTGAAGATGTACGGCCGGAGATGGTTGTATATCAGTTGGCAGATGGGGAAGTGACCGCCAAGTTTACTCAGGATGCGTATCTGCTGGAATAGGGGCGTTCAGGGGGCTACAAGGATTTGGAATGGGAAGCTTTTGTGTTGTCTTCCGCAAGCTATAATTGCCCCATCATGAACGCCATTACGTTTCAGCGGCTGAACATTTTTATGACCGTGTGCCAACAGGGGAGCTTTAACAAAGCGGCCGAGCTTTTGTTCATGTCGCAGGCGGCCGTAAGCCAACATATGCAAACGTTTGAAGCGGCCGTTGGGAACAAGCTGTTTATTCGCAGCCCACGTGGGGTGAGCCTAACCCCGTCTGGCAAAACGCTACAAGCCTACGCGGAGCAGATTTTGCCGTTGGTCGCCGAAGCGGAGCGGGCGGTGATTAATGTAGCGGAATTAAAAGATGAGTCGCTACAAATCGGAGCAACGCCCGGCTTAAGCGTCTATGTCATCCCCCAATTGCTGAGCCAATTTCAAACCGACTTTCCGAACATCAACCTGTCTATGCACACCTCCCTAACAACTGAGTCGATTGAGAAGGTGCTGACGCGCCGGTATGATTTTGGTTTTGTTGAAGGGCATCTAAACGATCTTGATTTAGAAGAAGTCAGTGCAATCGATTTGGCCCCGATCCGCTATGTGCTGCTGGTGTCGCCCGAACATCGTTGGGCCGGCCGGCCGAGCATTAAACCGAGCGAGTTATCGGCCGAGCCCTTTTTGTTTCGTTTGCCAACAAGCCGCAGCCGCAGGTGGATGGAGCTTGAGCTGGCGAAATCGGGAGTCGAAGTTAACAACCCTGTAGCTGAACTGGACTCTCCCGGTGCGATCAAATATTCGCTATTTAGCCAGTTGGGGGTTTCGATTCTGCCAGATTATTCTGTTAATCGGGAGCTTGATCGCGGTGAGCTAGTGAAGCTTGATATTGAGGGTGTTGACCTTGTCCGGCCGATTAAGCTGATTCGCCAGAAAGACAGGATTTTGGGTCCGGTGCAGCAAGCGTTTTTAGACATGTTCTAGAGCCAAACTTTACGAGTAGATACTTTCTTAAATCGGAGCTAATTGTTCTATAAAGTTGCTAAAGTAGATGTTAGTCCCACGAAGGTAGGAATCTAGCGGCAGGCTTAGCGCTGGATACCCGCCTCCGCGGGTATGACAACCTACAGGAGGCGACGAAAACTGTTTGAGACAGAGAAACTTATAGCGATCAACAAGCACAAAAAAAGCCCCCGCCAGAAAATTCTAGCGAGGGCGATGGGATGCAGTTGTGACACTCATCCCTTTGGAAAGGGAAAAAAGGAAAAATTAGGGTGTTTCCCTTTCGGGCTGAACCTGCTCAGCAGGTTCAGCTTAGTTGGTCCGTTATGGCATCCGCACAATTCCACCACCCCAAGTAGAATCACCCGAGCTTACCCAAACGGTCCCTTCTTCATCTTTAAAGACAGCGAGCATCGATTCGGCCGGGAACTCGTCGTCGCTCATAAAGCTCCAGCCAGAGTCTGGGCTATAGCTGTAAAAGCCTGCGTCGTTGTCATTATTACGGCGAGCGGTTATATAGATTTCTCCGCTGTCTTGGTCAACAAAGATGTCATTAACTGAGCCGGTGACAGATTCTTCGGCCGTTAAGGTGCCATCGTGGTAATAGAGCAACCCTTCTGACGTACCCATAAGCAGTGTGCCGGGCGGTAGTCCAAGTGATTCACTACCGTTTTCGAGCGCATCGAGCGTGGCGGTTGAGTTAAAGCCATAGACGATGTATGAGTCGTCGACAAGAGAGGTGAAGGTTGCACCATCAAGCTGTGCCAGCCCGTCACCCGTCCCTGCATAAACGATGTCACCCACGGTGTGGAGAGCGCGGATTGTGCCTAAATCCCACCCCTCTTCCTCGCTGACAACGGTTACCGTTTCCCCATCTGCACCTAAGATCGAATAGCCGTTCCAAGATCCCAGATAGATGTCTCCGTTGGCTGCGATTGTCATGGCGTTAAACGACTCGTCGAGCAGACCGTTGTCATCGGCCGTGTATTCGATCATCCGTTGCCCATCAAACTTAACCAAGCGGCTGCTGGTGCTAAACCAGAGCGTGCCGTCTTCAGCTTCCATCATCCGATCAGCGTAGATCCCTTCCGGCCGGGTCCAAGTTTCAGCATTTACATCTGTATAAACCAGCGCCCAACCCATCGCCCAGATTTTGCCGTCGCTAGTTTGGTAAAAATCGTCAAAATAGTTGTGAGGGGTTTGATCTGCCAAGGTGTATGCGGTCCAAGCTGTTCCATCATACCGGGCCGCTCCGTAGAACGTTGTGCGGACTAAGAACGAGCCGTCTTCTGCGATTTCGAACCCACGAATTCGGGCGTCAGGGTCTAGCCCCATATCGTCTGTAATATCGAAAACTTGATTACAAACACCGGTGGTCGTATCGAACTGGCACAGCTCTGAGCTAAATGCGGCCCACAGCTGACCATCGGCCGAGAAGTCGATATATTCCGGCCCCCAATAGTTGATACCGGCCGCGTTGTCACGATCAAACAAACTAAATGATTCAGGCGCTAACCCATCACCCGTTTGGTAATAAATCCCTTCGCTCGCTGCGATCCACAAGGTGCCGTCTGGCCCCGTCGCGGCATCGGTGATGTCATCGCTGGGCCATGTTCCTTGGTCCTCGCCCAAAACTGTGGTCGAGTTGTCTGGGGCGATAATGGATACCCCTTGGTAGCTGCTGGCCCACACATTTCCGTTGACTTCAAAAAAGTTGTCGAATGTAAAAGATGCCAGGGCGCCATCATCGTCGGTCAGTTGCACACGGCTGCCGCTGTTTAAATCAACGATCATCAGGTCGTCGTAATCTAAAAATAGACGGCCGGTTGCCGCATCGCAATGGATTTGGAAGATGCGATCATCTACATCTACGCCGATCACATCACCTGTTTCCCAAGCGTCGTTGGCAGCATCGTAGAGTAAAACTCCTTCGTGGTAGCCGATAATCAACCGCTCTTCGCCGTTAATCGGGCAGGTTGTAAAGTTGTACGTAGAGGTGTTGGGGAGTCCATCAAAATGGGTGTATTTACGCCCCTCGCCAGTGGCTAGATCATACGCGGTTAAGCCACCCGATCCGGCCGTCCATAACTTGCCGCCAAACAGGGTCACATCCCGCGTGTAGTTGCCGTTGCTGTAAAAAACAGGTTCAGACAAAAACGGCTCCGGTGTTGGAGTTGGTTCTGGCGTATTGGTTGGCTCAGGGGTTGGTGTAGGGGGAACTTCAGTTGGTTCTGCGGTAGGCTCTGGCTCACTAAGGTCTTCTGAGGTGATTGGTTCTGATTCTGCCTCGGCCGCACTTTCCTCGACCTTGGCTACTGCTTCAGACTCCCGCTCTGTTGCACTCTCGCTTGGTTCATCTTCTGACCCACCACAGGCGGCTAACAATGCGGCTAGCAGCAGGGCCATTAATAGATAAGCTGATTTTTTCATACAAATTCTCCTTTTTCCCATGTCACATCACACTGTGTTGGGGAAATTGATTGATAGGAGCAGTATGAATCAGATCATTCTGTTTCGTGCCTCAGTTAAATTTGATAATGTCTCAACAACGGAAAAAAGTAGGGGGCTGCGCCACCTGATGATACTCTCGTTTTTCGGCGAAAAATTTATTCCGGTGGCGTAGACCCCATGTGTATCAACTTAAGCAAATTCAGAGAGAAATCATCTATGCCAAAATTGATCAAGCTGATGTAGGGGTGTCCCTCGTGGGCACCCAAATTGACGCCATGGTGTACCTGGGCACCCACAAGGGATGCCCCTACATCACGTTTTTGGGTTATGGAAATGATGATTTCTGGGGCTTTTATGACTCGTTTTTTCCTTAAGTTGGCACATATGATTCCGGTGGCGTAGGCCCCTGCACAAGATCGGGTAAAAAAGGCTATTCCAGCGCTTGATAAACGGCCGTTCTAAACTCTTTGCGGATCGGGTAGTGCATGCTGGGGATACACTGCATCATCATGATACTCACCATATCTTCGGCCGGATCAATAATATGATAGGTTTCAGCATAGCCGCCCCAGCCAAAATCACCAACAGACCCCATCCAACCACCGGCCGCAGGATCTTGCATCACTTTGACACAAACACCATAGCCAAATCCAGCAAACGGCTCCGTCTCTTCAAAGGCAACCGGCATTTGAGGCGGTTCAAGCGCGTTTGAACGCATCAGCTCAACCGATTTTCGCCCCAATATGCGTTCCCCATCTAAAACGCCCCCGTTCAGCAGACACTGGGCGAAGCGATAATAATCGGGCACTGTTGACAGTAATCCTCCGCCACCACTTTCAAACTGCACATCGGCCGTGTATCGGTCCCAAGCTGCATCTACTTTTTCTAAAGGATCGGTCTTGCCGACCTGATACAACGTTGCTAAACGCTCCTCTTTTTCTGGTGGGATGGTGAACGCCGTATCGACCATTCCTAGCGGGTCAAAAATCCGTTCTTGCAGGAACTCACCAAACTTTTGGCCGGAAAAAACTTCGATCAAAGCGCCTAAAACGTCCATCCCCATGCTGTAGTGCCACGTTTCTCCCGGCTGGTGGCGCAATGGCATCTTGGCAATGTCCTGTGCAAACTGTCGGGTTGTACGGCCGGGATCGCCGATATTGGCTTCAGAATACATTTCGGCCACCGGATGTGAGCCAAACAGCCCGCCGTATGTCAGCCCAGATGTGTGACGGTATAGGTCTTGAATCGTCATCGGCCGGATCGGATCAACTAGTTCCCCATCTTCCCAAACCATCACATCTTCAAACTCTGGCAAATATTTGCTGACCGGATCAACCACATTAAACCAGCCTTCTTCATGGCAAATCATCAGGGCTGCACCGGTGATCGGTTTGGTCATCGAAAAAATGCGAAAAATCGTGTCTGGCGGCATCTGCTTTTGGGATTGTTGGTCTGCATGCCCGTGGGTTTCAAAATGGACCACTTGGCCGTGCCGAGCCACCAGCGTGACCATCCCAGCCATTTTCCCTTGGTCGATGTAGCGCTCCATCAGTCGGTTTACCCGGTTCAAGCGGCCGGGGTGTAGGCCATGTTTTTCTGGTTTTTCAACGTTCATTGTCTTTCAATCGTATTTGTTCAGCAGGGGGGAAAACCGCCGTAGGGGTCGAAGGGGTCGGGTTCAAACTAGCTCCGAAGAACCTAGGTGGTTCCGACCCCTTCGACCCCTACATCCTAAATTTTTTCTAGCTTGGCAAAGCTGGCGACCAGTCGCTTTACCCCTTCTTGGGTAAAAGCGATTGTCACTTCTTCATCAGATCCAGTTTGTTTGCTCGACATGACAATGCCCTGCCCAAATTTAGCATGCATGACCCGATCCCCCGTTTTGAACTGAGGTTCGCCGTTGGCGGCCGGTTTAGGCTGTTTGGTTTCTTCTTGCTCCCGTTTGCTTTGGCGGGCTTCTAGCCTTGCCGCATCTGGGATTGTGCTACGTACCTTTTTCTTGGGAGCAGACCGATCACTTTCTTCCCAGAAATTTTCTTTGCGCTTGCTGTTCGGTTTGCGGGGAGAAGCCCCACGCGATCCGGCCGGTTTTGGTCGGCGATTGGTGCTGCCACGGCTGGGCAATGGCCTGCTGCGGTATCCGCCCGCAAATGGATCATCTGAACTGTTCCGAGATTTGGGTTTACTGCGATTAGACTCCCACGACCATTGGCTTGACCGGCTGCTGCCGCTCGACACTTTTGAAGAGCCTGCCGAAAACAACTCGGCCGGAATTTCGCTCAAAAAGCGTGACGGAATCTGAGCCTCTAAGCGGCCCCAATTCATCCGCTGGAACGCATAAGACAAATACAGTCGATCTTTAGCCCGGGTAACACCGACATAAAACAAGCGGCGTTCTTCCGCCATCTCTTCATGATCATCAGATTGCAACGAGCGATTGTGAGGCAAAATCCCATCTTCAAGACCGACCAAGAAGACCACCGGAAATTCAAGTCCCTTAGCCGCATGCAGAGTCAACAGTGTGACCGCTTTTGTATCTTCGTCTAAATTGTCGACTTCAGACACAAGGGCCACTTCTTCTAAAAATTCGTTCAGCGGTGTTTCACCCGCCAACGTGGCTAGATTGCGAAACTCGTTCACATTGGCCCAGCGGTCATCCCCTTCATCTGTCCCATCAAGTAGGTGATCGCGAAAACCACTGTCTTCCAAAACTCGATCAAGTAAATCTGCCACGCTAATCGTGCCAACGCTTTCAACCCATCCATTTAAATGTTTGCCAAAGGCCATGAGCGGATTAAGTGTGCGGGCTGTAAACGGATGCTGAATGTCCGACCGTTTCGCCAGCTCCATCACCGCTTCGGCCGGTTGCCATCCCCACTCTTGCCCCCACTCTTTTAACTTAGCCACAGACTTAGCCCCAATGCCCCGTTTGGGGGTGTTGATGACTCGGGCAAGGCTAAACTCATCGGCCGGATTGTGGATCACCCGCAAGTAAGCGATTACATCTTTGATCTCACGGCGGGCATAAAAACGTGTCGCACCAATCAGCCGGTAGGGGATGCCCGCATTCACAAACGCATCTTCCAGCGAGCGGGATTGGGCGTTGGTCCGATACATCACCGCGCAGTCACCAGGGTTGTACCCCTCAAGCAGCAGACCTTGGATCGAGCTGATCAGATTCCCAGCTTCTTCCAGATCGTTGTATGCTTCTTTGAGATGGACTTTCTCACCCCCCAGTCGATCCGTAAACAGCTCTTTTTCAACCCGATCAGGATTGTTCTTGATCACCTCTTGAGCCACATTCAAGATCACTTGGGTTGACCGATAATTTTGCTCTAGTTTAATTTCTGTTGCGTCTGGGTAGTCACGGTAAAAACGCTGCATGTTGCGCACATCGGCACCCCGCCAGCGGTAAATCGACTGGTCCGCGTCTCCCACTGCAAATAAATTATTTTCACCCACCAAGCGGCTAATAATCCCATACTGGGTTAGGTTGGTGTCCTGAAACTCATCGATTAGGACGTGTTTGAACTGCTGCTGGTACTTTTCAACGATGGCTGGCGCATGATCAAACAAGATCACCGTGTTCATCAGTAGGTCATCAAAGTCCATGGCGTTGTTGGTAATCAGCACCTCTTGGTATCGGCGGTAAATCCGGCCGATCATCTCCCCCACATAATTGTTTGCCTGGTACTCTTCCGGCCGGATCAGCGCATTTTTCGCTTTGCTGATGCCGTTACGCATGTTGTTCGGATTAAACTTCTTTTCATCAATATTTAAATCCGCCATCGCCTGCTTGACGGCCGCTTTCTGATCATCTGTGTCAAAAATCACAAAGTCACGCGTGTAATTGGGCAACCCCTCAGCCACTTCGCGCCGTAAAATGCGGGCACAAGTCGAGTGAAACGTTCCTACTAATAAGCCTCTTAGATCACTGCCTAATAATTTTTCGGTTCGCTCCCGCATCTCTTTCGCTGCTTTGTTCGTAAACGTAACCGCCATGATGCGCCATGGTGCTACGCCTGATTCTTGAACAAGCCACGCAATGCGATGCGTTAGGACGCGCGTTTTACCACTGCCTGGCCCTGCCAGAACGATAACCGGCCCATCTGGTGCGGTCACGGCCGCTCGTTGTGATTCGTTTAAACCCTCAAGCAATTGACTCATAGAGTGTGTACCTTGGTCCTTTCAACCTTTTTGCTAACTATATCGGAGAAGGAACACATCAGCCATAATTAGAGCATTTACTTTTACCCCGCTGCAGACGTGAAAAGATGACGAAAATTTGGCCTATTGGTCACAATTTACACATTTTTTTTCTAATGGCTGTTACAATGCATCACTAGGGAAATATCGGCAGGAAAAAAACAAATTTGTAATTGTAAAAGGATGACACCAAAAACTAAATGACTAAATCAGAAATTGACATCCTGATCGTTGACGATGTACCTGATAACCGCAGATTGCTCGCCCGTATGCTTAAACGTAGAGGATATACGGTAGATACCGCGTCTGATGGATTAGAAGCGATTGAAAAAACACGAGCGTTGATTCCATCATTAATCCTGCTTGACGTAGCTATGCCGGGCATGGATGGGTATCAAGTTTGCCAAACCCTAAAAACTGAAGATGCTCTCCGTGAGATCCCTGTCATCTTTTTGAGCGCTCATAGCGAGCAAGTTGATAAATTAAGAGGGTTTCAAGCTGGTGGAGTCGATTATGTCACCAAGCCTTTCCACTTTCACGAAGTAGCCGCCCGCGTTGCTGCACACATCGAACTGTACCTTCAAAAACAAGAAAATGAGCAACTGCGTCTAAAAGAGCAAACGTATTTTGACAGAGTGAATCACTTAAAAAATGAGTTGATTCATACGATGACGCATGATTTGAAAAATCCGCTTACCAGCATTAAGTTAAGCGTTTCTCTCTTGCAGCGTATGCTAGAGCTGGATGCAGATGGGAAAGAAAGCCGGTATTTTGGCAAAATTGAAGATGACATTGATCGCATGCTGATCTTGATTTCAAAATTGCTGAATTTAGCCAATATTGAAACGTCTTCATCTGTTAAGCTGAGTCGGGTAGATGTGTTTGAATTTTTAGAATCTTGTTCCGCTAAGGCTGGACAAGTTCTGAAGACAAATAACATTCAAATTCGAATTGTCCCGCATTTTGCTGGCAGCATTCATTCTGTTTTTGATCCCGCGCAAGTAGAAAGCGTGATCGAGAAGATTTTGGTCGAGATGGCCATGCGGATGAATCCGAACAGTGTTATCGAGATTTGTTTTTGGGTAGTAGGGGATGAAATCTTGTTCTCTGTTTCTGACCAAGAAGGTTTAGATTTACGCATTCCGCCAGAATTAACGGCCGAAGGGGTATCGTCTGACGAAGCAGAACCGGCATTCTCTATTTTGAGCGCCGCATTTGAACGATATGGCGGCCGGATTTGGCAAGATCCACATACACAGGATTATCGCTTCACACTCCCATATCTTAAAGTCAATGAGGCTGATTCAACCGCTGCAAGTTTTAAGACACCGAGCAACAAGTTGGATCAAAACCCTGTGACACCCAAGCAGTTTGCAGAAGAAAACTAGCTTCACAGACAAAAAAAGCTTTCTTGAAAGAAATATAAAAAGCGTGGCGATTGAGCCACGCTTTTTTTGTTTTAGCCAAACTATGGCATTTGCCTGCAGGCTGCCAGCTAACTTAAAAGATTAGGAGACAAAAGGTATCGAGTGCACAGTTGCACCCACTTCTCCATCAGGAGTGTGGACGGTGACTTTCGTGCCAAGTTCTTGATGACTCATCGGCAGCATGGCGAAGGCGATATTTTTCTCAAGCCGTGGTGACCAAGTTGCTGAAGTCACTTTACCGGCCGGAGCGCCCCCATCGCTGACTGGCCAGCAAGATGAATTTCCTGGCAGCCTTTCCCCCTCGATGACGAGACCCGTTAGCTGTTGCTTGATACCCTCTGCTTTGATCCGTTTTAAGGCTTCTTTCCCATAAAAGTCAGCTTCTTGATCCAAATCACAATAGGAGCCTAACCCGATCTCAAAAGGATTGTTTTCGCGCGTCATGTCATTTCCATATGAGAGCAACCCGCTTTCAATGCGTTCGATGCTGTTCGGGGTGGCAGGTTTGATACCGTGTGGCGCACCCGCTTCAGCAACCAAGTTCCACAGCTCAACACCGCGGCTCCCATCACGCAGATAGAGCTCGAAGCCACCCTGTTTGCTCCAGCCAGAGCGTGCCACTACTAAGGGGATTCCATTGAGCTCTGTTTCGACGAAGCGAAAAAAGCGGACTTTGTTAATTTCTTCACCAAATAGGGCGGCCATGACCGGCGCATGATTTGGCCCTTGGATGGCGAGGGGAGAAACGTCCGGCTCAACAACCGTGACGTCAAGCCCCATCCCTAAAGCGATACCCTGTGCGTAAAGCAAAATGTCTGAGTCTGCTAGCGAGACCCAATAATGGTTTTCCGCCAGCTTGAGAAGGACGGGATCGTTTAGCAATCCACCGTTTTGGTCAGTGACTGGAATATATTTGCATTGGCCTATCTTGGTTTTGCTCAGATTACGTGGGGTCATTAATTGGACCAGTTTATGCGCATCTGGCCCGGTAATTTCTACTTGTCGTTCGGCCGCCACATCCCACATGGTGACGTTGTTCACAATGTTGTAGTAGTCAGCTTCTCCACTTTCATACCACGTCGGCATCATCATGTGGTTATAAACGGTAAAGCCTTGAACTCCGGCCGCAATGGTAGCTTCGTAAAATGGGGACTTGCGTGTCCGCTCGACAATAGAAAATTGCACAATACTCATGGGTGGAAATACTCCGAAATTTATGTTTTAGGGCGCTGTTGGGGGTGTACAACATGATCCCTATATTTCTCCCAAATTTTATCCACACTTACGCAAAAAAAAACCAGCGCCTTACAAAAGTAAGACACTGGTTTGGTGTTTAAACTAAACTCTTGCGAGCGTTAATCTAGTCGCCTGAAATTTGGCTAACCGATTCACCGCGTACACGGCTTACGAATCGAGCAACCTCACGGCCGGCGGTTTCACGTGAGCCAAGACCAATGGCCAAAGCTGCACCCACACCGATGGCGCCTAAGGTGATTCCGAAGGCTAGGTCGATGGTTTCGCTAGCGATTCCCATTTGACGAAGAGCCATCGTACCAACCAAGAACAAGATGCCGTAGCGGGCCAAGTTAGCCAACATGTCAGCGTTTTTGTTGCTGGTAGCGCTTACTACACCGTGGACGAAGTTAGCCACCCACATACCCAAGGCTAGAACGACGATGCCGATCAAGATTTGAGAAGCGAATGCTAATACTTGTGAAACGATAACTGAAAGTGCGTCAAAGCCGATCATTGAAGCTGCTTCCATCGTAGCGAATAGCATGAAGCCTGCCAGGATGAGTGAGCCAACGATGCTTGATGGGCTACGCTCGAACGTAGCGTTGATGCCTAAACGTGATGGGATGTTGTTAAAACCAGCACCTTCTAGGATGTCGACCAACAAGCCAGCGATCAATTTACCTACGTAGTAAACGATAACTAGAACTGCGATGGCGCCGATCAATCCAGGGATGATCCCGGTGATGATGCCAAGCATTTCGGTTGCTGGAGCAGAAATCGCTTCGATGCCTAATTTGTCAAGCGCCGCAATAACTGAAGGAATCAGGATAATTGCGAATACAATTGTGCCAATTAGGGCAGAAACTTTGGTTCCGGTTAGACCAGCTCGTGCCGCCCAATTATCTACACCTACAGAAGCAGCTAAGCTGCTAACGATTTGGCGCACGATACGAGCGATGAAGTAGCCAATTACAAAGATGATCGCTGCGCCCAACAAGTTAGGTAAGAAACCTAAGATGTCGTTGAACATCGTTTGAATTGGAGCAATCAACTCACCTAAACCAAGACGACCTAGGGCCATTGGTAAAGCCATGAGTAGGATAAACCAGAAAGCTACAGTTCCGATGGTTGCGGTAAGTGATGGTTCCCCTGGTTGAGTTGCGCCTGCGCTGCTCAACCTTTCATCAAGTCCTAAGCCTTCACCTAACCCCCGGGTGATGAGCATTTTAACTAAAGTTGCAATGACCCAAGCAATACCGAGAATAACCGCTGCACCGATGAGGCCAGGGATAAAGGCGAAGATTTGGTCAAGAACATTTTGGAATGGACCTGATACGGCTGGAAGGTTCACCATGTTGAAGAACGCGACCAGAACAAATAACATAACCAGCCAAAAGGCTGCGGTTGGAACAATTTTTTGCAGACTAAAGCCTGAACTTTGTCCACCCATTGCACTTGATAATTTTTCATCCAGTGAAGTTTTGGTCATTAAGCGACCAACGGCACCACGAATGATGCTTGCTAGAATCCATCCAGCAACTAGTAAAAGAATAGCCATTAAGAGATTCCAGATGGTGTCTCCGTAGCTACCCCAGAAATTTGTAAGTACCTGCATTGTTTACCTCCATGAAGTTACAAATTGTGAAATATTTTATTTGGACTAATGCCAAAAAATAATCTATATGTGAACGGCTGGCTCTACGCTGTATTCCGCCTTCCGTTTCTATAATTTTACGTTGAATGTCGGGGAAAAGATAAAATTAAGTAGTATTACCTAGGTAATGTAGGACTAAGATACGTATATGTAGGTAAATTTGAGCTAGACGTGTGAGTTTGTGTTTGCAAACGCTCCCTTTCTTTAAGCGCTAGACCCCTCTAAACGGCTTATTCTGACTCTACTCTGAACATGGTTGCTTGCATTGTTGCAATATGTTTTTCTGTTTTTGCATCATTTTGAATGGCGTAAACATCCCCCTGTGTGATGGTTAAGTTCCGGCCGGCTTTGATGACTCTCCCTTTGGCGACAAACGCATCCCCTAATGCTGGTGACATGAAATTGATCTTAAGCTCTACCGTTACGACTTCAGAGGATTCCGGCATTGTTGTTAGGGCCGCATAGCCACATGCGGTATCAATAACCGTTGTAATTGCACCTGCATGTACAAACCCGTGTTGTTGTCGTATATCCTGACGACTAGGAAGCGTGATATCTACTTCCCCCTCTGCAACATGGGTTAGCTCAGCCCCTAACGTGTGCATAAACGTTTGTTTGTTGAATGAATCTGTGATGCGTTGCATTTCGAATGATGATAGGGAAGTGGGATAGGGATAGGAGTGTTGTTCATCAACGCCTCTATCCCTATCTTCTGTCTCTATCGTTTTTGATGGACTTCTTCCACCGGCCCGTCGGCCGTTTTCCAGCCTTTAAAACCGGTTTCGATGTGGGCCACATTTGGGACACCCATATCGTGCAGAGCCTTGGCGGCCAAAGCTGACCGCCCGCCTGCTGCTCAGTAAAAGACAAACTTATTCCCCTCAGGGAACATTTTGTCTTTGTAATATGGGCTTTCAGGGTCAATCCAAAACTCTAGCATCCCACGCGGGGCGTGCTGTGCACCTTCGATTTTACCATCGCGCCAAAGTTCACGGATGTCGCGGATGTCTAAAAATGTGACGTCGTCACGATCTTTCATGGCGATCGCATCTTCGGCCGAGATCACCTCGATGATCCCATTCGCTTCCGCGATCATGTCCGCTACGTTTCTCATTCCGCGCTGACCTCTTCAATTGTGCCACCCGCTTCTACCCAGCCATTCATGCCGGTTACGATGTGACCCACGTTAGCAAAACCCATATCCCACAATGCCTTGGCAGCCAGAGCCGACCGCCCGCCTCCGCTTCAGTAAAAGCAAAAGAGCTTGCCTGATGGAAAGATCTCTTCCTTGTAGAGCGGATGGGTAGGATCCGCAAAAAACTCAAGCATGGCGCGTGGAATTCGGTGCGCACCGGGGATTTTCCCGTTTGCGTCGAGTTCCGGCATTTCGCGGATATCGATGAAGGAGACTTCACCTTTTTCGTGCATGGCGATCGCATCTTCGGCCGTGACAACTGTGATGATGTCGTTGGCCGCAGCGATCATATCTGCTGCTTTTCTCATTTTTACCTCCGGTAAGCTGTTAGCTATTGGCTAACAGCCGTTAGCTTATAGTTTGCAAATCAACTTGTTGCAGTTTATGAATAATAAATACGATTTTGGCCAAAAAGGCCAAGCCTTCGGTCGGCTGGAGCGCAATCACCAACCGACCGAATAGCGAAGCGGACCGAATACCGTCATACCGGTTTATCTTCCCATCGCATGGTATTCCGCATTTGGCATCATACCGGTGGCCGAGGCCAAGCGATTGGTAAAGTTATACATCGCTGCACATTCAGCAATGTCAAATATTTTTGTGTCTGAAAAACCAAGCGCACGAAGATATTCAATATCCCCTTCGCTACAATCAACCGGATTCACCGTGATTTTAACCGCGTAGTCCAGCATCGCCATCGTTTCTTCGTCTAACCCTGCACGTTGGTAGTCTAGCGTGATGCGATCTCCTAAAACCGGGTCACCCAGCTTCACGCGCAGGTCAGCCCCGTGTGATACGAGGCAGTACAGACAGCCGTTTTCGTTTGAAACCACAACCGAGATCATTTCCCGTTCAGCGAGGGTTAGTTCACCTTCACCCATGGTGATCTCTTTGAAATGGTTAAACCAGTGGGTAAAGTGGGTTGGCCGGATGGTGTACCCCAAGAAAACGTTAGGGACAAAGCCTAATTTTTCTTTC
>JAHDEN010000152.1:0-2259 GCA_020628815.1 Chloroflexota bacterium
TTGGTACCACTTTGTGGGGATGGCTTTGGTGTTTAGTGGGATGCTGCTTTTTAACCGAACGAGTGATTGATTTTTGACGGGATCAACATAATTAACAGGATATGTTGATCCTGCATAAAGAGAAAAATGAAACGAGAGATACAACCAGGAAAAGTCCGTGCGCTTCGAGCGACGGCAAATGACGAAGGGATTTTTACGATTTTGGCAGCCGATCATCGTGACTCGATGAAGGTGATGATTAACCCGGATGATTTGAATGCGGTTCCGGCCGAGGTGGTGACCGACCTCAAGTTGGCGATTACCCGTGAGATTGTGCCACTAGCGTCTGGCACGCTGTTGGACCCTGTTTACGGCGGGCCGCAGGCGATTATGAGCGGCGCACTTCCGCGCGGCCTCGGCTGGATTAGTTCGATTGAAGACCAAGGATATTTAGGTGATCCGTATAAACCGCAGACCCCGATGCTCAACGGTTGGGGGATTGAAAAGGCAAAGCGATTGGGAGCAACCGGCGTCAAAATCCTGATGAAATATCATCCTGATTCAGGCGAGGTGGCTGAGAAACAGCGGGAGCTGGTGGCTGGGGTTTTGGCTGAAGGGGCGAGATATGAACTGCCGCTCTTTTTGGAGCCGATTTGTTATCCGCTGGACCCAGACATGCCGTACAGCAGTCCGGAGTTTGCGGCCTTGCGCCGTGACATCGTTGTACGGACGGCTAAAACCTTCTCCGATTTAGGCGCTGATATTTTGAAGATGGAGTTTCCCATCGATGCCACATTTAATGATGATGAGGGGGAATGGGCCGATGCGTGTGCGGAGCTAAATGAGGCAACGGATGTCCCTTGGGCGTTGCTTTCGGCCGGGGTGACGCACGAGGTGTTCCGACGTCAGCTACAGGTAGGCTGTGAGAATGGCTGTTCAGGCTTTTTGGCCGGTCGTTCGGTATGGCGTGAGGCTGTGGCGTTGCAGGGTGAAGCGCGGATCGCGTTTCTGCAGACCGACGGCCGGAGTCGATTCCAAGAGCTGGTCAATATCGCAACGACCTATGGTACGCCTTGGACCGATCATTATGAACTGCCATCGATTGATGATAAGTGGTATATGACGTATTGACGTGTCAATTTTTGGATAGGGATAGAAGATAGAGATAGGGAACGCGCTCATGATCTTAGTTTTGAGCTTGGCAAAACCTGCTGAATTGAACCGCTCTATCCCTATCCCATGTCCCTATCGACAGAAAGCTTAATCCTGCCAAATTTTTAATGTGCTGTCTTCAAGGCCGACGGCTAGACCAATCTCGTCATTTTCTAAGTGCACGGCTCCGATGTTGGTGATCAATTTGCCTGAGAGAGGGAGCGTCCACACCGTTTCAGCCCCATCTTCCAAGTGCTGAATGCCGCCTAAAATAGTTCGATCTTGGCTTGGCAGAACGATTGTCATCCGGCCGGATGCGTCAAGCTTGCCAGCA
This sequence comes from Chloroflexota bacterium, assembly GCA_020628815.1. Taxonomy (GTDB): domain Bacteria; phylum Chloroflexota; class Anaerolineae; order Promineifilales; family Promineifilaceae; genus WTJY01. The sequence continues at coordinate 1,466 of JAHDEN010000152.1, forward strand.
ACCGCCATATCTAGATTCCGGCTACGGATCATGTGAGACGTAAAGCCTCGCTCGTCGGTGACTTTGGTTAATTGATTGCCCTCCCATCTGAAAAAACCGGCAGGCCCACCAATGTGCGGTGTACGAACTTCAACTAACTCAACTTCGCCATTAGGGCCAAATGTGGCGGCTGCCAACTGGTGTCGCCAGCGATTCCCTTGGCCGATGGCTGGCCCTTCAGCGATGAGCTCTCCCATTTCATTCAGCACAATAACCTGAGCCCCTTGCTCACTATTGGCACGGGTGACGATGATCTCCCGTTCTCCATCTCCGTCTAAATCAACCCACAGCGGCGAGATTGCTTCCATCACAAATTTATCTGAAATGGGAATTGTGCGGATTACTTTTGGCGTAGGATCGGTTTCGATAAGGGCTAAGGCGGCCGCTTCAAGATCATCACCCATAATGGCGTGGGCATACCGGTTGGTTGGTTCGATATTGACGAGCAACCGGCCGTTTTCATCGACTAAAATGCGAGCATCAAGCTGGGCGTTAATGTCTAAAACAGATTGCTCACCGTCTTCTCCAATCACCAATTGGCCGGTTTGATTGATATAGGCTAGATGGTCAGGATCATTGATGAAGACCGGGTTGGTTAACGGTGAAAAATCACCGTCAGGCAAAACGACTTGTAACCCTTGTTGATCTAACAAGACAAGCGGCGGCATTCCCTCAGGGACCATGGCGGTGTTGAGCTCCACTTCTGCAACACGTTGCTCAACAACTGAAAAAGCTTGCACTGACCCATTGCCCAA
>JAHDEN010000152.1:2269-15002 GCA_020628815.1 Chloroflexota bacterium
AACCCACAAGGCACCAGTTTGGTAAGGGACTCCGACAACCCAAGTTGGCTCTCCTTCTAATTTTATTTCGATAGCTTCTACATCTGGGAACTTCCCATTTCCCTCAATCACTTTGTTCCCATCTGGCATCCCATTGGTTTGTGCCCAAACGGGGGCAATTTCACTCAATGATTCAAGTTCAGTTAGCGGAGTTGTTTCGGCCGATTCTGGTTCTAGAACACTTTCGGCCGAATCATTTGATGTTTGAGGATTTGAACAAGCTACAAAAAGAAAGAGGATGGCACATAGCGTGCCCCATTGCTTGAGATTTACGTTCATGTTAGATGTGTCGTTATACCTGTTTTAGAAATTAACCAATTGGGCTATGTCGATTCAAGGGGAGGCTCATTCTTTTGTTTTCCCTGATTTTTGATCGCAGCGCGCAGGCTTTTCCAGAGCGGTTCAATCTGCTCAACATCGGCCGTTGTGACATCTTTGTCATCGTAACGGGCCTGCAAAAAACCGGCCGTGACCGCATCGATTTCTCGGGCCACTTGGGGCAAATGCTCTTTTAGCTCATCTGCGTATTCGAGAGGGGTTTCGCTGTCATCCCGGGCTAGCTCTCCTCGCTCAGCCCGTTGCACCGTTGACAGATAAAAATAGCGCAGCTTTTGGCGCGAGTTGAGGCTGTTGAGCCGAATAAATCGCCACGGTTGGTTTTGATCTGTCTCAACCTCATCCCGCACAAGCCGCGTAACCAGCGCATCACGCAAATCAACCGCTTGGTTTACCACGATGCGCCACAGAGAGTTCCACCAGCGGGTGAGTGCGCCCCAAATTGTGCGCCAACTGGGCATAGGAATTTTGATCCCCCGATCGTTCAAGAAAAATCCGATCGCCAAAATTGTGACGACGATGGCGATGATCCAGAACAAAGTGCCGATTATGGGGAAGCCAGGCTCGGACGGAAGTGTGTCGACAGGGATATCGGGAGGGAGAACCTCTGGCGCTTCAAACTCTTCTAGCGGCAACCCTTCGTTGTCACGCGAGGCAGGGAAAAGCAGTGCGAATAGGGCCGCAAATAGTGAAGCGATGAAGGCGGCTATGATAAAAAATAGCCGGACGATCCCTTCTAAAAGTCGGCCGATAAGCGTGGTTGACCCCAATGGCAAAAAGGCAGCGACGGTGCCAACCAATCCCAACAGCCAGCCGGTTTGGCGCACCCAACTTTGCTCAACCACAATCGTTTTGTCTGACCCACCGTACAGCCAGCGAGAGTTCATGACGGCCAAGCGAGCCTGACTGAGTAGCGCAAATCCCGCACCAAAATAGGCGAGCAGACCGGCCAACATACCGGGCGGAAACGGCAGGCGACGAATGCTGCGCCAGTTGTTAGATGTTAATTCATCGATGGCGATGGTTGAGAGCGCCGCAAATGCTGTAATGAGTACGGCTCCCATCAAAAAATGTCGGCCGTATTGCTCAAAGGCTAAACTGCGGAACGGCGTGCTGGGACGTTCGATAGCGGGGCGATCTTTGACCGGCATGTTGTAGTAGCGCATTTCGGCCGTATTGAGCGCCAAGTGTTGAAACGCTTCTGACAACACCAATCCCCACCCCCACGCCATAAATAAAATTGCGGCTGAACCAAAAAAGAACGGGTCGGCAAATATGTCGCTAGGAGTACGTAAATAATTTTCGAGGTCAGTTAGATCGGGCCAACTGCTGGTGAGCCACCAGGTATAAATGCGCAGACTGACCACGATGAGCAGAACTTCGGCCGCACGATACAGCGATTTGTTGAGCAAACGTTGATCCGGCCGGGTGATCCAGATGGTGGTGTACACCCCTTCGATTGCAAAAATCAGGACAGGCAGGCTGATCCACAACCAAGGCAAGCGGCTGGATGCGCTGTTTAAAATCGAGAGGAATGCACCGGCCAGTGCAGAAACCATGAGGCTGATAAGCAGAGGCTGCACCGCAAATCGTGAAAAACGATTGGATCGCTGTACCTCTTCGAGGGGATCGATCAGGTCAGCTTGGGGTGTCGCTTCAAGCGCTGCTTCTGGGGGGATTTCTTCCGTCATTTCGCTCATGTGTGTGACTTAATTAAACGCTGCCTCTAAATCGGCCGGAGCACCAACTTCCACCGCCATAAACCCGAGCTGACGCGCCCGCTGTTTTAGCGCATAAAAGCGGTTGCTTTTTACAGTTTGGATCAAGATCGGATTAATGCCCCGTCGCACCCAATGGTGCAACGTTTGGCACAGCTCATCATCGGCCAGTGGGGTGATTACGAGCGCCGTGCCCCCCCAGCCGATCGGCAATGTGCTGGTGCGCAACCAATCATTGAAGCTGACAGAATCGGCCGTTTCGATGCGGGCCAGCCGTTCGAGCAGTTTCATGAGATGGGGACGGCCGTTGTTGGGGGGAAGACTGTATAACGTTTGGTCTGTTTCAGACTGTTTGACCAACCGACCGGTGTACGGGTCAAATTCTGGGGGATGGGTTGAATCGGTTTGCAACGGGTCTGTGCCGTTAGAAGCCAACCCCACCGGCTGACGCTTGCCGTGCAAATGGGCCGCCAACGATGCGGCTAGTTCAATGCCCCACTCGATCCCAGCGTGTTTGTCCCAAGATCCAAAATCATCGGCGAACAGATTGAGCACCACCATCGTTTCGAGATAGATGGCCGGTTGTAGCGTTTTGACCATCAGGTTTTGGGTATGTGCGCTCACTTTCCAATTGATTTGGCGCATCGAATCCCCACTGCGGAAGTCCCGCACACCGGTCGGCCGGGCGGGGTCTTCGAACAGCTGCTGTTTGCTAATAATGGTGCCAAACGGCAAGCGGGATGAAATTTGAATGCGATCAATCGGGGTGATGCGGGGATAAATTGTCAAGAATTGGGCCGGCAGTTCCACGGCGTGTTCTTCGTACAGCCCAAACAAATCTCCGGTACGGAACTGAGTTGGGCCGATGCGGTAATATCCCCGCCGGTGGGTGCTGACTTCGTAACTAAATTCGGCCGTTTCTTTGGCTGACAGGGGTAAAACCGTATTAATCGGCCGGGTGACTGAAAGCTGTACCGCGACGCTGTCATAGATTTCTAGCCAAGGAATGCGCATGGCGGAGCCGTTTTCAACCCGTAATTTGACCTCTAATTTGTCTCCCCAAAACGCATGATCTTGAAACAGCCGCTTGACCTTTAGCTTGCCTAAACGGTAGGGAATACCCCAACGGCTCCAACAATACAGCCCGATGCAGACATAGATGATGTAGAAGATGAAATCTACTCGAAATAGGAAGGCGACGAATAGAAGAAAGAGGATCAGACCGACTAAATTTTTCATGATTTACGATTTTGGATTTTGGATTGACGATTGTGACTACATGACGGTAGTTGTTGCGAAATGAAAACCTAATCGTAAATCGTTAATCATAAATCCAAAATCACCCTTCAATTTCTCCAATATCCAACGGGGTTTCATCGATTATGCGGTTGAGGATGTCGGCCGCTGTAACGCCGCGTAGCCCACTTTCGGGATGCACCAAACAGCGGTGAGCCAGCACATAAGGGGCCAAGAATTTCACATCATCTGGCAAGGCGTAATCACGCCCTTGAACGGCCGCGTAGGCTTGTGCGGCCCGATACAGGCCGTGGCTACCGCGCGGACTCGCGCCCAAAAGCAGGTCGTTATGTTGCCTGGTGGCAAACACCAGCTGCACAATGTAATTGCGCAATGTGTCATCGATATGCACGTTCCAAATTTGTTTGGACAGGTTGGGTAGCTGGCTCCCATCCACCTGAGAAGTGAGTTTTGAAATCGGGTGTTCACCCCCCAAATTGAGCAACATTTGGCTTTCAAGCTCTGGGTCTAAATACCCCATGCTAAGTTTCATGAAAAAGCGGTCAAGCTGTGCTTCGGGCAGGGGGAATGTCCCTTCGTATTCAACCGGATTTTGGGTGGCCAACACAAAAAACGGACGTTCAAGTTTCCGTGTCTCACCGTCAACTGTGACTTGGCGTTCACCCATCGCCTCTAGCAAGGCCGATTGGGTGCGTGGGGTCGCCCGGTTAATCTCATCCGCCAGCAGAATATTGGTGAACGCTGGCCCTTTTAAAAAGGTGAACTGCTGCTCTTTTTGATCGAAAATCGATACGCCGGTTACGTCAGACGGCAACAGGTCGGGGGTGCATTGCAGCCGTTTAAAGTCTATCCCCAGCGTGGTTGCTAGGGCGCGGGCCAGCATTGTTTTACCAACTCCGGGAACGTCTTCGAGCAGAACGTGCCCTTCGCATAAAAGAGCAACGGCTAAAAGCTCGAGCGTCGGCCGTTTGCCGATAATGACCTGCTCTACATTTTTAATCAGATCGTTTGCAAATGTTTGTATCTCTCGCATGGGTGAATTGTGGCTCACATTCTGAAAGATGCAACAGATATAAGGCAATCGAAATCTTGACAAAAGGGGGCTGAATGGCTCAAGTTCATCACTCACGTGACGCACTTTCCCGACAAAGACCAGTCAGGTTTTTAGAAACAACCGCTCTTAAGACCAGAGGGGAATGGAAACCTGACTGGTCTCTAACGCATAGCATCAGTTCATCAATTATAAATTAATCTGATTGTCACGATTTTTTTTTAGAATAGACTCGTCGATCTGTGGAGCCATGCAACTCGCCGTGATTTTAAATCAAAGAGGTCATATATGAACGGGTCAAAATTAATTCTATTTTGTTGTTTGTTTGGTTTTGTATTGCTGGGTTTAAGCCAGGCACAAACTGGTGCACACGCTAATTCGGGTGTTCTTTGGCAGGATGTGTCTCTCCGTTCGGTACAAAGCGTGCGTGGGGCTGACCGGCCGCTGCCTGCTGAATTCAGGCTTTTAAAAGCGAATGAGCCGCTGCTGCGCCAGCAACTGCTTGCCGCACCTGAGTTTCTGGCTGGCGACGCCCCAACTGAGCTAGACTTGCCGCTGCCAAATGGGGCGCTCGGCCGCTTTGCCGTGCAGTCTGCACCGATTATGGAGCCGGAGCTGGCAGCTAAATATCCCCGAATCAAGACCTTTGTGGTTAAAGGAATCGACGACCCGACGGCTACCGGCCGATTAGATTTAACTCCGGCCGGTTTTCATGGTTATGTGCAGTCTGCGGCCGGTGAGTTTTTCATTGATCCGTATGCGGGTGGTGATGTGACCCATTACATCAGCTACATGAAACCAGACGCACAACGAGAGCCGAAACAATATGTTGAAGCTGCCCCGAACCAAACCGACCCCTTTGGGCAGCGTGGGATCCAATCGACCCAAATTGATTTAGGCGATGTGAAGCGGACATACCAGATTGCGATGTCGGCGACCGGTGAATTTACGGCGACACAATGTGCCCAGCCGGGGGCGCAGTGTACGTTTGATGACCAAACACGTGAGACCGCTTTGGCCGCCATTGTGACCGGCATGAACCGTGTGACCCAAATTTATGAACGGGAGTTTGCGGTTAGTTTTATTTTGGCAAACAACACAGATGAACTAATTTTTACCGATGCGGATAACGACCCGTACAGCGAAGAACTTGAGCTGTATACTCTGATCGATGAATTTGTAGGTGCGGCCGATCAGGAGCTGCCAATTAGTGCGTATGATTTAGGCCATGTGCTGGGTGGTGGAGAAAATGCAGGAGGTGGGTTGGCCTTCCCATTTACATGTGATGCGACTGAATCATATTTGAAGTTAACCGGCGCAACGACGATTGATGAACCGGTAGGGGATCCATTTTGGGTTGATTATGTTGCACATGAGATCGGCCATCAATTTGGTGCAGATCACTCCTACAATGCGTCGGCCGGTGGTGGGTGTACGTCTCGGGTAGCAAGTTTTGCGTTTGAGCCAGGTGGTGGCAGCACCATCATGAGCTATGCGGGTATCTGTGAAGATCAAAATATTCAGAACAGTGTAGATGGGATGTTTAATGCCGGAGCTTATGTTCAAATTGCTCAACATATTACAACGGAACAAGGGGCTGGCTGTGAAGATCAAATTGTGACCGGCAATAGTGCCCCGGTTGTTGATGCTGGAAACGACTATGTGGTGCCTCGTGATACGCCGTTTGTGCTAACGGCCGTTGTTGAAGATGCGGAACAATCGGCCGCTGAGCTAACGACGTCTTGGGAGCAATATTCTTTGGGCGCAGCTTGGCCGTTTGAGTCGATTTTGCCCAATACAGATCAGCAAGATGGGAGCACACGGCCGATATTGCGCGTGTTTGCCCCGTCTAGTAGCCCCGAGCGGATTGTGCCCAGCTTGGCAAACATTTTAGACGGCACCTACGAAAACAGCGGCGAAGATTTGCCGAGCATCAATCAGGTGATGACGTTTAGAGCAACGGTGCGGGATAATGCGGCTGGCAGTGGCGGGGTATCTAGCGACGATATGCGGCTGACGGTTGAGCAAAATGCCGGACCGTTTCGGGTGACATCCCACAATACAACAGAGACGGTTGAGATAATTGAGACCAATACACCGATCGCGATTAACTGGGACGTTGCAGCGACTGATCGACCTCCTGTCTCGTGTAGCTCGGTGACTGTTTCATTTTCGGCCGATGGCGGGCAAACGTTTGACTATATTTTGAAGAGCGAAACAGCAAACGATGGGGCAGAAACAGTTCTCGTTCCATCTATCTTGCCAGTTACATCGAACGGCCGGATTAAAGTTGCTTGTACCGATAATATTTTCTTTGATATTAATAAGGGTAACTTAGAAGTGGTCGAGGGTGAACCGATCAACTTTACAGATGTGATCTTTTTGCCAAACGTGGTGCGGTAAAAAGGGACGTAAGAGGCGGGAACAACCGATTTTCTACGGAGCACAAACTCACTCCCGCCTCTTTCGCCCGTACCCTGTATGCGCCACGATGAAGTTAACCTAAACTGGGCAAGTTTCGGATTTAAATCAGCTCCCTGAACTTGTATCATTTCTATCAACTGAAATAAATATTGATATAAGCAAGGAGAATGATTAATGCGATTAAAATTTAGTGCTTTACCAACCCCAGTTGTGCAAACCATCCGCTCAGGTGGTGCTGATGCAAATGGGCTAAAAGCTGAACTGGCAGTTTCTGATGGGGGAGGCAACCCTTGTCGCCACTGCTTGCAGGATATCGAGGCTGGGCAAGAGATGCTCGTGCTGGCGTATCGGCCGTTCCCAGAGCCACAGCCGTACGCAGAAATTGGACCGATCTTTTTCTGCGCAGATGAATGTGAGCGCCATGCAGATGTCGATAGTTGCCCTGACTTGGTGCTCAAGCGGGATCAAATTTTAATCAAAGGATATTTGAATAACGATCGTATCGCTTACGGAACAGGTAAAATTGTCCCTACTGACACCGTTAATCAAGAAGCTGCACAAATCTTAGCTAACCCCGATATTGCTTATGTGCATATGCGATCTGCAACTAACAACTGCTACTTCGCCCGAATCGAGCGAGGGTAGAATGAACAAAACTCGTAGTTAATCAAGGTACGTAAGAGGTGGGAACAAACGATTTTCTACGGAGCACAGACTCGCTCCCACCTCTTTCGCCCCTAACCTGTATGCGCTACGCCCCACGCAATAAATTTTGAGAGAGCCGAACATGGTTGCGCCTAAGCTCTTCAACATCAACCGTTTGTAGCTCACCTTTTTCAACCACAACTTTCCCATTCACAACCGACCAATCGACCTGCTGCGGTTGGCAGAACACAACGGCCGCTACAGGATCATGTGTGGCACCTGCATAGGGGAGCTGATCTAAATTGATGGCGATAAAATCGGCCGACATGCCCGGGGCCAACTGGCCGATATCATCACGCCCTAACACATCTGCACCGCCACGGGTGGCCAAGCGCAACGCCTGACGCGCGCTAAACGAGCTGGATCCGTTCTTGACCCGTTGTAACAACATCGCCTGACGCACTTCTGCCAACATGTGGCTCCCATCGTTTGAGGCTGAGCCGTCTACACCCAATCCCACCGGAACCTGATGCTGAATGCAGCTGCAGATGGGTGGAATGCCGCTGCCCAAACGCATGTTGCTGGTGGGGCAGTGGGCGATGCCGGTCAGCGTTTTTCCAAACTGAACAATTTCATCTTCGTTCATGTGTACACAGTGGGCGTGCCACACGTCACTACCCAGCCAGCCAAACTCTTCCATCAGCGCAACCGGCCGTTTGCCAAATTTGCTGATGCAAAATTCCTCTTCATCAATCGTTTCGGCCAGATGGGTGTGTAACTGCACACCGTCGTAGCTGCGCGCCAGCTCGGCCGCATCTTTCATGAGGGTGGGGGTGACAGAGAAAGGTGAGCATGGGGCCACGACAACGCGCAACATGCTGTGTTTGCTGGCATCGTGATAGGTTTCGATTAAGCGCACCGTATCTTGCATGATCGCTTTTTCGTTTTCGACACAGCTATCAGGGGGCAGGCCACCATCACTTTCACCCAAGCTCATGCTACCACGGGCTGCGTGGAAGCGGATGCCGATTTCACCGGCCGCCCATATCTGACTATCAAGAGTGCAATCGTTGGGGAAAACATAATGATGATCGCTAGAGGTGGTGCAGCCGCTTAAAAGCAATTCGGCCGTCGCGGTTAGCGTGCTCACACCGATCATCTCATCTGTTAAACCGGCCCAAACCGGGTACAGACCCACTAGCCATTCAAACAGGGTGCCATCTTGCACCATGGCGCGGGTCAGCGTTTGGTACATGTGGTGATGGGTGTTCACAAAGCCAGGCAATATTACGTGACCTGACAGGTCAATCACCCGGTCGGCCGACTCTGCCAAGTGGTCAAGTTCGGCCGTTGTGCCTACCTGTTCAATCACGTTATTGCGAATGAATAAGGCTCCATTTTTGATCTCGTCACCAGCGTTATTCATGGTGGCGATGACCGTTGCGTTTTTTACTAAAAGAGTGGACATAGACTCCCTAATTTAGTTTGATGCAGGCAAAAGTCAAGTTTATGATAGCTTCTTTGATGCCAGCCGACTTTCTAGCTCCTCGATTCTTGCTTTTAGAGCTTGATTTTCAGTTCGTAGCCCATCAATTAAGATCGAGCGTTTTTCTTCGTAACGCATCTGGGCCGCCCGTTCGTCGTTTTGATCGATCAACGGCCGGGTCCAATAAAGATCCCCGTCAAAAATATACATGTATGATCGAATCTTGCAGCGAGTTTGATGCTGGATGCCTACTTTGTCTTGATAAACCACGTCAAACGAGGCGGTCCCTTCGTCAAAATCGAACCAACGGCGTGAAATTGTGATCGGGGTAAATCCCTTTTGCTTGATTTCTTTGGCAATCCGATTTTCAAACTTGTTTGTTTTGATCAAGGCCACAATCAACATGGCTAACATGATCAGTCCAAAAACTAGAAAAGAAAATTGATCTTCCATCTTAAATTAGTCCCGTTGAGGAAAATTCTTGAAGCTGCTGCGAATTGTTTCTCATAAGTCCCGGTACAGTCACTCTCAATACGTGTAATTGACCAGCTTGTTTTGAACTATAAATGAGTTTACATGCAGGACATATTTATTCGGTTTATTTGGCATAAACAAGCCAAAAGTACAATTGTGTTTGGCTCCTGCAAACGATACTATTTTTCAAATGCAATCAACTATTTCTTTAGCTAAGCCTTTGCCCAGAGCAAAAGGAATCCCCCTATTAGGAAATATATTTAGCTTGGCCAACGATGTTTCTGGGTTTTTAACCCAGCAATATCAGTCTATAGGGCCTGTGTTTACCGTGCGGATCTTTAATCAAGAAGTGATCGTGTTGGCAGGCACAGAGGCTAACTTATTCGCGACCCATACCGGCAGCCACCTGTTTAGATCAAAGGAGTTTTGGCAAGCCAATGATGCTGAGCTGGGGGCCAAGCGATCTTTGATCAGTGCTGATGGGGCTGTTCATACCCGCATGCGCAAGGTTCAAAGGGCTGGGTATGCACGATCCCAGATTTTTAACCAGCTGGATGAGGCGACCAAAATCGCACAGGCTGAGCTTGCATCGTGGCCGCTCAACACCCCATTGCCGACTCATTATTCAATGCAGCGAATCGTTACCGAGCAGTTGAGCGTCATTGCGTCTGACTATTCTTCGAAAGATGATATCGACACGATAATTAAGGCGGTTCATACGATTTTGGCGACAACGGTTGCAGGGCAACGGCCGAAGTTTTTCTTGCGTCTGCCTGGTTACAAGCGGGCTAAAAAACGGTTTCTTGAAATTGGGAATGAGGTTATCGCCGCCCATTCTCCAGAATTGCGTGCGGGCAAACCGAAAAATCTAGCCGATGCCCTGGTTGCACTACATCGGGAAGATCCTGATTTTTTGCCCTACAGTGACATGCTTTCACCCGTTTTGGGGCCGTTTATTGCTGGGCTAGATACGGCCGCAAGTACCACCTCTTTTATTTTATATGCGATCTTAAAATATCCAGGATTGGTTGAGCAGGTGACGGCTGAAGCTGACTTTTTGTTTGCGGATGAGGGGCCAACACCTAATAAGATGCGTGAGCTAGATGTGATTCATCGGGTGGCGATGGAGGCGATGCGGATGTGGCCGATCGCTCCCGCTTTGTTCCGGCGAACCACTCAGGAGTTTGAGTTTGCGGGGTATAAGATTCCGGCCGATCATGATGTGATTATCGCCACCACTGTGCCGCACTTTTTAGAAGAATATTATCCGGACCCTAAGAAGTTTGACATCGATCGCTATACGGCCGAGCGTAAAGAGCATAAACAACCGGGCGCTTATTCTCCATTTGGTGTTGGCCCGCACCGCTGTTTGGGACAGGGCTTGGCCGAAATGCAGATGGGGCTAATTATCGGGACATTGTTTCATCATGCTGAATTTGTACTCAGCCCCGAAGAGTATGAGCTGAAGATTGACCCGGTCCCCACCCCAAGCCCCGACAAACATATGAAATTTAAAATTGCTCGTTGGCGTCATCCTATCAATTAAATTCACGTACAATTGCTTGCAACAAAATCCCACGCACAACGTTAATGGGTTAATATAAACAACGATGTGCGATTAAAATGAATTAGGGAGAAATAATGAGACGCTTTTTTGTGATAAGCAGCCTGTGCATTGGCCTATGTTTGATCGCTGTGGGCAGCCTAGCCGCCCAATCCGCATATCCTGATTATGACGAGCTGTATGTTAATGACTTTGCTGAGATCCTGAGTAATTCTCAAGAGAACCGGGTTCGCAATGCGTTTCAGCAGCTAAATGTAGATACGGGAGTTGAAGCCACGCTTGTAACCATTGACTCTTATGTTGCATATGAGTCAGATGATGAATCATTTGATGAGTTTGCGACCTCCTTGTTTAATTCTTGGGGGATTGGGAGTAGTGAACTCAATAATGGAATTTTGCTCCTGATTGCACTTGAAGAACGCAGCGTGCGTATCGAGACCGGAGTGGGTTGGGAGAATCGCATCAAACCAGAGACCCAGCAAATTATTGATTCTGAGATTTTGCCCCAACTGCGTGACGGCCGGATGGGTGATGGCATGACGGCCGGCGCTTTAGCCATTGTCGATGTTGTGCGGATAGAGCTTGATGCAGAACTGCGAACAAATACAAGTAATGCCCCGGCCGAGCAAAACAATCAAACGGCTCCTGCCCAAAATAACAGCAATTCAACCCCGCTGATATCAAGAATATTTAGATGGGTATTGGGTTTGTTTAGCGTTTGGATTGTGGGGTCAGGCGGTTACATGCTAACCCGGCCGCCGAAATGCGAACATTGTGAGCGTGAGTTGCGCAAGCTAGACGAACAACAAGATGATGCCTTTTTAAACGCGGGCCAACAAACTGAAGAACGGATCGCATCTGTTGATTATGAAGTTTGGGTCTGTGATTTTGATGATTACGTTTTAATCAACCGCTATTCAACATGGTTTAGTGGGTATAGTAACTGCACAAACTGTTCAAATAAAACGCTGGGGGAAACTACCCGAGTGCTTCAAAAAGCGACCACTAGATCCTCTGGGTTGCAAGAAGTCACAAAAGATTGCAAGCATTGCGATTTTCATCGGGTTAGTGAAGTACCACTGCCCAGAATCCAAGAAAGTAGTTCATCTAGCAGTAGTCGCTCGTTTGGAGGGGGTGGCTTTTCAAGCGGGGGTGGAGGAGGCGGCGGAGGCTCATTTGGTGGCGGCCATTCATCTGGCGGAGGCTCGTCTGGTAGCTGGTAGCTGGTAGAGGCACATAAAAGCGAAAGAGGCGGTACGTTGTCAATTTACTGGCAACGCACCGCCTCTTTTTTATTTGTTTGATTGAGCTACAACGCTTAATTACTTTGTGTCGCTATCATTAGCTTTTTTTGCTGGGGCCTTTTTCTTCCGAGTTCTCTTCGGTTTTGCTTCAGCCGCTTCAGATTTAGGCTCTGGCTTTTTCGCTTTTGGCTCTTCAGTTTTCGTTTCTTTTGCTTTTGGTTCTTCAATCGAAACAATTTCCGTTTCAACTTTCTTTTCCGGTGGCTCAAGAGTCAGGTTAAGCAACGTCTCTAACTCTTCCGGCGTTAGCTCAATCTGAGATTTGTATTCGGGAATATCTTCTTTGGTGAAGGTTTTGAGATCCTCATCACTAATTGACTCCCCATCATCCTCAATATCTTTGCCAATGCCGACAATCCGGTTCGCCTGCATCTCGATTGTGTCTTCAAACAGATTGCGCGCATACCGGCCGTTGCCAAACGCATTGTCACGCTC
>JAHDEN010000153.1 GCA_020628815.1 Chloroflexota bacterium
GAGAATTTTGAGGTCGATGTCATCATATTCCATATTTCAACCATACAATCAAAAAGAGGCTCAGTCAACAATGCTTCGGCCGTTTTGCCTAAACCATGAACAATCAAAAGCAAAACAGCCGCTTTTTCAAACAAATATTCTGTAGAGTTCAGCCCCAAGACGTTACAATGTGAATGAACAAAACATTCACAGCTTTGCCCGTAGAATGAAATATGTAAAAGCTGTAATTAAAAGCAGTTGCATGCTAAATAATCACAAATTATGACCGACCAACACCAAATCGAAACCAAACTTATCCGCACACAAACGGCCGCTTCAGAGCATCGCGAACATTCGACGTCGTTGTACATGACATCAAGCTTTACGTTTGAAAATGCAGAGCAGGCTCGGGCGATGTTTGCCAAAGAAGAAGATGGCTTTATTTACACTCGCTACGACAACCCCAATGTAGATGAATTTGTGGCGAAGATGTGTGAGTTAGAAGGTGCTGAAGATGGTGTACCGGTTGCATCTGGCATGTCGGCCGTGTTTACCGCCTTAGCCGGGCTGCTTGGCCAAGGGGATCATGTGCTCGCCTGCCGTTCTGTATTTGGCTCTACCCATCAAATTTTGACCCAAATCTTGCCCAAGTGGGGGATCAGTCACAGTTATGCAGACATTCAGCGGCCGGAAGAATGGGCCGCGCTTGTTCAGCCCAACACCAAAATGTGTGTGGTTGAAACCCCCTCAAACCCAGCCTTAGATTTGATCGACCTAGAATGGCTCGGCAACTTTTGCAACGAGCGCGGCATCATCCTGCTGGTAGACAATGTGTTCGCTACCCCGGTTTTACAAAATCCACTTGAGTATGGGGCGCATCTGGTTATGCACTCCACTACCAAATTTATCGATGGACAAGGACGTGGCATCGGTGGAATATTAGTTGGGGATCAAAAATATATTGATGAGATCCGCTTTTTCGCCCGCCATTCTGGCCCCGCCATGTCGCCGTTTAACGCATGGATGTTTAGCAAAAGCCTTGAAACGCTGTGTTTGCGCCTTGAGCGTCATTGCGACAACGCTGAACGCTTGGCCCAATATCTGGCCGATCATGAATCGGTTAATTTTATCAAGTATCCGCACCACCCTAGCCATCCCCAATACGAGTTGGCCAAACGGCAAATGAAACGGGGCGGTGGCTTAGTAACTTTTGAACTCGCAGGTGGATTAGAGCAGGGGCGCGCCTTTTTAGACTCACTCCAAATGCTTTCTCTCTCGGCCAACTTGGGTGACACCCGCACGATAGCAACCCATCCGGCCAGTACAACCCACGCATCTGTGGGTGAAGAAGGGCGTTTGGCCGTAGGGATCACCAACGGCATGGTCCGTATTTCGGTGGGATTAGAGCACCCTGATGATATTGTGCGCGATGTGGCGCAGGCTTTAGAGCGAAGCGCTGAGCTTATTCTGCCAAACAGAATAGCTGTATAAACCTTATCTTGATAAGGGCTGAAGATGAAATAGCTGTCCCAGATTGCATCTTCAGCTGAACGGGAACGGAAATAGCATTGGGACAGCGATTTAATTTCCGTTTCTGAGTGTGTGGGCAGTAGGGCTGGGGATGAAAATTTCCAGCCCTATTTTATTTTGACCGGCAAGCCATTTTGGGGGCGCAGTGTGGCTCCTGGCTCTGGCAGGATGGGATCTGTCGTGGCTAACTCAAAGCTGGTTTGTGACAGGATCGTGGCCAAAATCAGCTTCGCTTCCATTTCTGCAAACGATTGGCCGATGCAAATTCTGGGGCCGCCACCAAACGGATAATAGGCGTATTTAGGTAGCTTTTGCTCCCATCCGGCCGCAAATCGTTCCGGCATAAATTCGTCCGGCCGATCAAAAAACCGTTTGTCTCGGTGTGACACATAGGGGCTAACATAAATCGTGGCCCCGACCGGGATATGGTAACCAGCTAGTTCCACATCCACCACCGGAGACCTATCAAACACCCATGCTGATGGGTATAGGCGCAACGTCTCTTTTACCACTTGATCCAACTTAGTTAGCTGGGGCAAGTCGGCCGTCGTTGGCATACGGCCGTCTAAAACCTGATGCAGTTCCGCTTGTACTTGCTCCGCAATTTTTGACTGTTGCGTCAGCAAAAAAATGACCCAGCTCAACAGCTTAGCCACCGTCTCGTGCCCAGCAAAATAGATCGAAACAAGTTCATCCCGTAACTGTTGGCGCGTCATTCCTTCACCCGATTCTTCATCTCGGGCCAATAGCAACATCGACATCAAGTCACCATTATCCTGACCCTTTGTGCGCCAATCGGTCACCATTTCATCGATCAACTCATCCATTTGGGCCACCGCCGCCCGTTGGCGCAGGTGACGCGGAATGGGGAGCCATTGAGGCAATGGCAACGCCCGGAACTGTCCACTGATCGCATCGGCAAACACCTCCATAATTTCGCCAACTTTTTGAGTACCCCCCACAACCCCTGTGCCAAACAGCGTGCGGGCCACAATCTTCATCGTTAGGGCATTCATGCTCGCCTCAAAATCGAAGGGTGTGTTTGGTTGCCATGTCTGCATTTGCTGTTGGGTTAGCTCAACCATCGATTGCGCATACGCATCGACCCGCTGTTTGTGGAAAGCGGGTTGGGCCAGTTTTCGCTGTTTTTTGTGGGATTCGTCTTCATTAACGATTAGGCCGTTCCCCAAAAACCGGCCGACCATTTTCTGTGTCATGGCCGATTTGTGATATTGGCTGGCGTGGGTGACCAATATCTGTCGTACCAAATCAGGATGATTGACCAAGTACAAGTAGGTTCCCGGCCCTGGGTTTAAGCGGACCAAGTCTCCGTGCTCATCGGCCGCATTCATCAGATAGGCTAAAAAGTCAGCCCGCAATTCTTGAAGCTGTTGGTAAAAATTTCCGGCCGGGCCGGGTGGATGTTTAATCGTCACACTGCTTAGTCCCTGGGAGATTCTTAATCTATTAGAGGCAAGGCAAGATACCCTGCCTCCATAGTACCACTAACTAAAACATGTTCAACGTTGATAAATCTCTTTGATTATGGGGGTGATATAGCCAAGCAATCTATCTGATTGAGATGGCTTTCCCTCTAGAAGAAGGTCGTGTATTTCATACCTTTTCCCCGTGCTACATACCCAAACATCCGTGTTGATGTGTAACGCCAACGGCAACTTTGCAGGTAAGGTTACACTGGCAGGATGCCCTTGCAAATCATCCACGATTATCGATTGGTCTGTGAGCTCAATTACGACTCCTTTAAGCCACCGCCATACGATTTCTGGGGGCTCAATGCTTGAATCAAGCGCAATCAGTTGCTCAGGTTGGATATGAATCCGGTTTTTTATTAGGGGGGAGTAGGCCGCCCGAACCTCTTGGTTATCTTTGCAAAGGGTAACATCGCACCCATTGCTGTGACACTGGGTCACAATTGCTAATTCTAGTTTCATGAGAAATCTCCGTGTGTTTCAAAAATCACGTCAATCAAAAAAGTCGCGAGGGCATCTTACACATCCGCGACTTTTGATCTTTAGTAAAGATTTCTCAGAGAGAATAACTAGCTCAACATGAGGTGATCCAGTTTGAATGTGGAAAGATGGCTCGACGTATATACATTTGTTTTCTGATATTTGAAACTTTCACCATATACACCTCCTTGCATCAAAAAATGCCACAAACTTCAAGTCAGTTTTTCTAGTCTATCACATTTTGTAAGCTAGCTTTCATCCTCAATGATTTGGCCGTCCATATCATTAATGATTTGGCCGTCCATAATGCGGATAAAGCGGGTGACCAAAGAGAGCAATGATTGATCATGGGTCACCATCACGATGGTGCTGCCATTCGCATTCAGCTCTTTCAAAATTTCGATCACTTCCAACCCAGATTTGCTGTCTAAGTTTCCGGTAGGCTCATCGGCCAAAATGATTTTTGGCTCGTTGACCAAGGCACGTGCGATAGCCACCCGCTGTTGCTGCCCGCCAGATAGCTCTGTCGGTTTATGATCAACCCGATCCCCCAAGCCAACGGAGCTGAGCAAATCAACCGCCCGCTTACGCCGGTCGGCCGGTTTTGAGCCAGCGAACACCATCGGGAACTCAACGTTTTTGCTAGCGCTCATCGTCGTGATCAGATTAAAACTTTGGAAGACAAAGCCGACGGTACGCTGGCGAAATTTGGCCAGATCATTGTCATCCATCGCGGTGATTTCATCTGGTCCCACCGTGATCTGGCCGCCGGTCGGCCGGTCCATCCCCCCGATCAAATACATGAGGGTTGATTTACCCGAGCCAGAGGGGCCGACAATGGCAACAAATTCACCCTGATTAATCTCAAGGCTCACACCGTCTAGCGCCTTAACCGTTTCGGTTCCCATTTGATAATGGCGCGATAAATTATTGACTTGGATGAGTGGATCAGACATTAAAAGGTGTTAAACGAGGAGAGTAAACTTGTTGAACCAACCGAGATCCCGACACCGATCAGCCATGGGATCAAAATAATTGCGGCCGATTTTTTCCAATTGAGCTTGGCGATAATCATCACACCTAAAATCAATAACAGCAAACGCCAAATAGAAAAAATATCAATCGAGCCTGCTAATGCGAAAAGGGCCAATTCGCCGCCGGATGGTGGTGTAAATGAAGAGAAATCTTGAGGCGAAGCAGCAATACCGCTGGTAATAGACTCTAGCGGATTATTCATAAATGCGGCTAAAGATGTTAGCAGCGGCTGAATTCCCCCGGCTACCAGCAAATAAATGCCATTTAATATGCCTTGTATGGCCAGCGGTAGCGATGCCCAAATGGCTAAGCGCCACAGTCGGCCGAATTCGGTACGGCCGCCAAACATGCTCACAAACAGCAAAATAATACCTGCCCAGAAAAGCCAAATCACCAAAATGGCTAAAATCGCCCCGACCAACCCGATCCAAAATGTGAACGTTGGTGTGGCCGCCTGCATTTGTGCCAGCTCTTCCTCGCTAAAGTCAATGCCGGGGGGCAAATCGGGGCCGTTTGCTTGAAACTGAGCGATGGTGCGCTGAATGATAATGGTTTGTGGGAAGGCTACGGCCGAAATAATCAGCAGTGCAGTCAGCACCCAAACCCAAGACTTGTGATCTCGAATCACTTCAAAAGATCGTTCTGGATTAATTAAGGTATCAACCAAACGTCGGCCCCATCCGCTGTTGGGGCTAATTCCAGCATCCGGCGAATCTTTCCCAACTTCTGCCCCTGCGCTATTTTCCTCAGCCATCCTTTTTACCTCCCAAAAGGTCTTTTTTCACAAAAAGCGTTTCTCAGGTCCAAATTATAACATCAACCAAATGTCTTATGCTTTTGATGCTCAATCTTTCCTAATGGCCTTCAATTCAGATCGGTTTTAAAGCATAATGTTTCAGCCGAAGATTATGCATCGGGAGGTAATATGCAAAACACTCTATTTACACGTCCAAATTTTTCCTTTTTGGACCCACATAAATTTAACGATCCAATAGCGTTAAAAACCAGCTGGCGGCCGCAAAGCAACAATGGGCTTAAGATGCGCAATATGCGCTTACGCATCGTTTCAGATGACCGGGTTGAATTTGAAATGACGCCGATGGCGCTGTTGGGGCCAACGATTTTTATGGTTGCCACGATCCTATTGGTTTTGGGGATATTGGCGCTCAACACCCCGATCGGCTCATTCGCTTTCAACCTTCTTGCCGTGTTGGCGCTCAGCTGCTTTACAGTTGCGGCCGCCATGATCCGGAATGATCTGGTTCCGCGCCAATTTGATAAAGAGCTGGGGTACTTTTGGATCGGAGAGCCGGAATCAGCATTTGAGGATGGAAAGTTTGTGGGTAAAGGATGCCATCTGAGCGAGATTCACGCGGTCCAGTTGATTCAAGGGTCTTTGCGCTACGATATCAACTATGAGGTTAATCTTGTGCTAGAAAACGGCCGTCGAATTAATTTGATCGGCCATATTAACCGCACAGCACTGTATGATGACGCCCAAGAGCTGGCTCGATTTTTACGGGTTCCTATGTGGGATGCGACGATATCCGGCCGAGAACGAATTTAGGGATTAATTAGATTAATTCCCAAGCCCGGTCTGCGGCCGCGATGGTTGCCAGCGGTTCAAAGTTCGATTTTAAGTACGCCAACGATTCCCGGCGTTCTTCACGGCTGCCTTCGGCCGAAACAAGTAACTCTTTGCAGTAAGCAAAAATATCTTGGATGATGCGTTCATACCGATAATACGCAACTGCATGCCTATTGATTTCAGAGCGGCCGTACCCCTCATAAAACAAGTTCTCTTCAGTCTGCCAATCTAACCCAGAAGCCAGCAAGCTGCCCCCGACTGACATTAGATCTCGTTCTTTGGGAGCCAAAATCAGCTCGTCCCAATCGATAATAAAAAGCGCCTGATCATTTTCACGAATCAGCAAATTCCCTGCGTGTAAGTCGGCGTGGCAAATCACAAACTCATCAGCTTGAGTTTGAAGCGTTGGTGCCAAGCTGCTGGCCCGGCTGACCAGCGTTTCAATTTCATCCCGTTTATCGGTTAGCAGTTTAGCCACCTCTTGGCTTATCTGATCCTCAAATGACCGATTCTGAGCCATGTCTAAAAAGCCCAAGACCCCATCACGCCCCTCGGCCGGATAGGTTTCTCGCCTAACGGTTGTTTTTAGCTCATCAGACAATTTTGTTCCATGAATTTTTTTGAGCGCCGCACCAAAGTCGTTCCAATGAGAAGCTGTAAGATCAGTTTCATACCCGTTTTTCCCATCCACATAGGCGGCAAGCAGCAATTTGTAGTCTGGGCCATCAACCCAAAGCTGGCCCGCATTTGTTTTTACCGGCGGGATAATTTGAGCCACCCCCATCTGTGACAAATAGCCCGGAACGGTGACAGATGGCTCGTTAAATTCTCCCCGCCTAAGCTTTAAAAACAGCGGCCGTCCGTTTAGGTCCTCTGTTTTATACACAGTCGAGTTTGCATCTGCCCCGATTGGCAACAGCTCGATTTGTTTGACTTCGACAGAAAAAATCTGCTTTAAAGTGTCTATTAGGTCTGACTCTAGTGGAGGGAATATCATGAAAAATTGAGGCTGATTTTCTTGAAACGAAATGGAAACTTTAGACAAATATACTGGGGTTACTTCAGCTTAATCGAGTTGGAACAAACGAGAAACGAGACAAACATTTTAGGAGACAAAATCATGGGATATTCAGACAACACCTATCAAATCGGGCAAATGCTTCACAAAGAATATGAGGCTACTTATTCATCACACGTTGGTTCGGAAAACGGCGCATCAATCGCACCGGCAAAATCAATCAAACTGATGAGCACTTTGGGAACATTATTTGTTGCGGGCTTTTTTATCACACAATTGGTGATTTTCTAAAACAATAACGGGGAAAAACGATGAATCAATCAAACAATTTAAGCAAAGGGATTTCACCCATTGGCTATATCATTTTCTTTTCGATTCTGATTGCGCTACCAAGCTTTTTTTAAAAGTGAATATCCCTCCAGAAAGGCGTTCGGCTTAGGCCGGGCGCCTTTTTTTTATTTTCGGCAGCGGGCAATCTTTAGTTTCGCAGGCGGTTTAGCAACGGCTCTACATTTATTTTGCGCCAGTCTGGCCAGCGTACACCTTGGTGGAAAATCCACCATTCGATGAGTAAGACCAAGAATGCCGCAGCGGCCAGCCAAATCCAAAATTCATATCGTCCAATATCATCACCGCTGCCCGCTTCAACTTCAATGGCCCCCAACGTTAATCCTTCGGCCGGGGCGATGGCTGACTCCTGTGGAGCAAATAAGTTGACCGCAAACGCACCGGCCGTTTGAACAGCATCCCCTTCAACCAACCCAACCACGTATAGCCCCAGCTCGTCTGTCTCGGTAAACAGAACCTCAGATTCGCTCGCATCCGCCACCCACGATGTTTGGTCCGGCTTTTGCACCACAATCCCGGTTGAAGTTGCGCCCGACACCAACGGCACCACATCCCCCGGCTGAAGCCCATCGGGCACCTGAAACGCTCGGCCCGGGTTCAACCAATCGGTCAAGTTAGACATTAAAATCGGGAAGGTAATTTGAAGGGGTAAATCTGAATCCTGTAAAGCAAAAGAGACGATTGCAATTCGCTGACCATTTTGCTCGCCGGTTAAAATCAGAGGGCCACCGGCCGCCTCGACCAACGGTGTTGCCCACGGGGCATCGATCGCTTTCATTTCACGAATGCTAACGCCGGACCAATCGACAAATTGGAGCAGCGGGCTGTCTACCAAACGAATAGCGGCCGTATTTTCTGTCCCGGTCACAATTCCCGTCGTGCGGATCAGGGCATTCGGGTCATTTTCAAAGGGGGGGTCGATAATTAACAGGTCGGCCGCAGGTAACGGGTCGGGTAGGTTCGCCCCATCCAGCACATACATGTCAAATTGATTGGTTGCAATCGAGTCGGTTAGGTCGGTATCGGCCGCGGTTTTAAACGACTCAAGGCCGGGGAGCACTGAAAAAATCTGCTCGATAAAAATATTGCCGTCAGTCACGAGCAACGCTTGGCTGGTGACCCCACCTTCGTGTACCGCAAAGGCACGGTTATCAACGGCCAAATGGTCAAATTCAGCGCTAGAAATAATCGCTTCAACGATTGAAAGATCGTCAGCTAACTCCCAAGTCAGATCAACTGTTTCTCCGGCCGGAACAAACAGGTCACGGGCGTCAAACAGTTGCCCATCTATGCCCAGGCTTAAAATCGCATTTTGGGGGACGCGGCCGTGATTGGTGACGGCCGCAAATAGTTCGACCGATTCTTCACCCCGCCGTGTGGCCAGTGCTGAAATAGACAGATTTTCGGACGAGATACCAACAGGCACATAGGCTGTATCGGGGGGCAACGGAGGCAGGTCGGCCGGTAGCCCCCCATCTGACACAATGATGACCCGAGCGTCGCGAAACCCTTGGGCGGCACCTGAGGCTAGGGCAAAGGCGGCGGCCCAATCGGCCGGAGCAGAATCTGGCTGAGCTTGCTCAACAACCTCGAACAGTTTGTTTTTGTCACCCGTTGCGGCCGCTAACACTTCAGGCACAGATCCAACCTGAATGATTGTCATCTGGTTCCCGCCAGAAAGAGCGCGAATAAGACGATTTACTTCATCTTTTGCAGCGTCAAAGCGGGTGGCATAGGCTGATTGTTCGGCCGTATCGGTCGCCTGCATCGAGGGTGAACCATCGAGCAAAACCACCACACTGCGGTTCACCACGCTGGGTAAGCGCAAAAACGGCCGGGCAAGCGCAATGACCAGCAGGGCCAAAATCAGCAGCTGTAAATACATGAGCAAATTACGGCGCAGTTTTTGCCATAGCGCATTTGCTTCCCGATCTCGGGTTAGCTGGTTCCACAACATGGTTGAGCTGACCACCATTTCTTGGCGGCGCAGGCGCAACATGTACATGATAATAATGGGGATTGCCAACAGGCCGAGCAATAAAAGGAGCGGGGTTAAAAACGCCATGCAGAAATAATAACGGATGTACTTCCTTTTAGGGAAAAGGAGAGTTAATTAATAAGAAACAATTAATTGTTACAGGTTGCGATTATGGTTTGGTTCAATCAAAAACAGAGATAAAAATCGGCCGGAATCGGCTCATCTACTTGTCAAAGGAGTTGATTTTCCCGAAAAACTCGTCTTGCAAACGGGCAGCCTCCTGATCATCCTTGATAGCTCGGACAGCATTCGCCAATGTTTTTGCCCGGGCGGTGAAAAAATATTCCCCTTTCTCAGCCGTGGCAGGAATCCCATCCCCGCGATAGTGTGTAGGGTGGTCTGCATACCACCAGATACCCAACCCTGTGCCCAAATCGCGCAACACTTTTAAACGCTCTAGCGGCATCCCTTCCCCATCGGTAGGCAGCATGTCTGTGTGAACCAAATCCGGCCGGATAGCCATAATCGCACTAGTCTCCACTTCCCCTGCATGCCCATCAACGCTTGTCTCCCAAGGTGCAGGCTCTGTGCTTTCACCCAAGCTATAGTCAGCCACATACACCACATAATCGCGTGGGCTAGCCAGTTGGATCTGTGTGAAGTACTGGATTAGGCTGTTGTTACCACCGTGAGCATTAACAATAACAATCTTCTTCAGTCCGTTTCTAGCGATTTCTCGACAGGTATTCTCTAAAAGTTTAATGATTAATTCCGGCTCAATCCCGATTGTGCCCGGCAAGTGTCGGGCTTCAAGAATTTGGGTAAAAATGAAATCTGGGAAAACAACGGCTGACTCCAACGCTGCGGCTCGATCGCATAATTCGCGCCCAATGTACATATCTGTCCCCAAAGGCAAATGGTGTCCATGACGCTCTATAACAGACAGGGGTAATAAACAGACACCTTCCGCTTCTTGTGTCGCTTTTGAAAACTGGTTCCCAGTTAATTCTTCCCAACGCATTATTTTCTCCTTGTTTCTATGAGCTGTTTTTTAATGTGACTAAACTTAGACTCAAGTATGCTATTGAGCAACAAGATGGTCTACAGGTCGATGACTAAGATTGCATTTCCCCAACAATCAGGCGCATCATTTCCGCTTCGATCTCGGCCGGGCCTAATCCCAACGAAATTAAATAATACAGCTTGGTTAAAGCCGCTTCAGTTGTTAGGTCTTTACCATTAATCGCCCCCGCCTGCCCCAACACGCTCCCGGCCGCGTATTGACCAAAATCAACCTTCCCTTGCATCGGTTGAGCCACGACCACAACCACAACCCCCTGCTCACGAGCCGAGCGAATCGACTCTAAAAATTCTATATCCCGGCTCGGTCCGTTTCCGCTCCCGTACGCCTCCAGCACAATCCCTTTTAAGTGTGGATTGGTACACAGCGACAAAATAATTTGCTCGCTAAAACCGGGGAACAGACGGACAACGGCGATAGATTCATTGGGAGGCGGAGTCGTTTGCACCCGCAATTCGGCCGCGGGTGTGGCGATGGGCAGCCTGCTGTTGTAGTTGATATCGATCCCGACGGTGCCAAGGTAGGGAAAGCGGGGTGAATCAAAAGCATCATAGGCGGATGCGGATATTTTTGTGGCACGATTGCCGCGCAAAATCCTTGAGCCAAACACAACGCACACTTGAGCCAGCTCGGGTGGCATGTCGGCCGCAACCTGAAACGCTGTGACGATATTGTTGCGGGCATCACTCCGGGGGACCCCAAACGGCAGTTGAGAGCCGGTCACCACAATCGGTTTGCGCACCCCCTCCACGAAAAAGCTAAGGGCTGAGCTGGTATAAGCCAAAGTATCGGTCCCGTGCAGCACCACAAAGCCGTCGTAAGCCGCATAGTTTTTCTCGATGTCTGTCGCGATTTTGACCCATGCGGCCGGAGTCATGTCAGAGCTATCTAACAGCGGTTCATATTCGATCAATTCAAACGACGTATCGGCCGATTGCAGCTCTGGCATTTCTTGCAACATACGTGGCAGATAACCTGCGGCCGGGGCCAATGCCCCAGCGCTCGTTTCAGACGGCTTCATGCCGATCGTGCCGCCTGTGTATAGAAAAAGAATCTTTTTTACCATATGTGTCCTGCCACCCCAACGAGAATTAGCCGGTCAAAAACTAGGATGAAAAATCACTAGCAGGTCGCAAGTTTATACAAACGATGTAGGTCTTGCCATCTTAAATTGTTCAAAAAGGGGAGAAGGCGAAGGCTAGTTTAGGCTGATGGGTAAGTAGGTGAATTGGACTCTGGCAGGATCAATCGTGGGAATGGGAGGAGATGTAGCTGTAGGCTCCACACCGGGCGGAAGTGTGGGGATCATCACTTGCCCGGTCGTTGTTCCATTTACAAATGCAGCGGCCCATAAATCGATAAGTACCGCTTCACCAGCGGCCGTATGGTGGGTTCCGTCATCTCCCAACCATGAGCCATCGGCCGTATTAATATTGTGGCGAAATGCCGTATAAAAATCGGGGCCGGGGATTAGTTTGTATTGAGCCGCAATACGATCGATATCGGCCAAGACCTTCCGTTTCGCCTCTAGATCGCCAAAGCCACCCCGTTCTTCAACCGTATCTGGGATTCGGGCCACAATCGGCACCCGTCCTTTGGCGATGAGGTCAGCCACGGCCGCATCGAGTCGCTCGTCATACTGAGACACATTGGTGAAACTTTCTTGAAGTCCAGCCGCACCATCTCCAGCATCGTTCGTCCCGATCGAGATGCCCCAAAAACGAATGTTTGACTCCATGTTGTCTAGCGCCAAGCTGTCGTAAATATCATTTACATCGCTGTTATTGGTCAGGCCGGTTGCGTTTTGCCCTGAAAGCCCCATGGTCACCACGATAAGATCGTTGTTGTTCCCCCGTTCGGCTTGAATATGGTCGGCTAACCCGGATTGATTGATGGCGTCGAAAGCCCCGGCCGTTAATGAGTCACCATACAGGGCAAAAGAGTCTGGGTTAGTTGTGCCCCCATTTGGTTTATAGACCCGGACTTCGCGCAGTTTAAAATCTTTGCCCGGGGCAGATGTCGTATCCCATGCACCGTCCGTGACGTGTATCCGCATCCAGCTATAGCCACCGCCCGGCACCGTTACACGATGCAACCGAGAGACCCGATTATTGCCAGTAACTGATTGAACCGTAACCCAGTTCCCATCTTGCCCATTGGTCGAGTCGGCCGAAACTTGCACGTCGTAATTCGACATCACGCTTGTAAATGGCGAATCAACCGGATACCAGCTGCTATCGCTAAATGTTTGTATCCAAAGTTCACCGGTTAAATCTTGCTCAAGATCCACCGCGATAACAGCCACTTTACCCAAGCTGCTATCGGCCGAGAATGTCGCATTCCCCACATTATTTACCCCTTGGAAACCACACAAAAAGTTAGTCAAAAAGAATCTCGCCTCTAGCGCCACATTCTCAGGTTGAGCAAAACAAAATTCTTCTTCTAGTCCAACCAGTTTCGCTTCGCGCCCTGCAGCGATATTGGTAAAGGTGTCTGTTGTTTGTTGGAAGAGCGGGTTGATCGTGTACACCGTAAACGGATGGCTAACTGACTGCGACTGAGCCGTTGTTAGAACTAATTCACCCTGCCCATCAGCCACGCTGGGAACGGTCACCTGCACAAAATTGCTCATCCACACATCAATTTGAGCCGGCACACCCAGAACGGTCACAGTTCCGGCCGCTGATCCAAAATCTTGACCAAACAAACCAACCTGATAACCGATTACCCCACTTTGATTACCCACCTCGATAACCGGGTCTGCTCCGGGTACGACCGACTGTACTTCCGTGGCAGGTGCGACTTCTAAAGTTACTGTTGCCGTAGGTTCAGCGGTCTCTTGCGGTGTTGATGTTTGAGTCGGCTCCGCAGTTTCTGTCGGTGAAACCGGTTCAGTCGGTTCCTCTGCTTCGGCCGCTTGTACAGATGCTTGAGACAAAGGCTTTGTTCGGGTGGGGATGGCTATCGTTGATCCATTTGCTGTGTTTGATACTGGCGCACTGCAGGCTGATAGTCCCATCAATACAAACATAAATACGGCAAGCAACCATGCATGTTTAAAGTGGTTTTTATAAAGTTTGATCATAGATTTGTTTCAGATGGGAGGGTGTGGATGGGTATGAAAAGGCAGTATAGAGGGTTTAATCTCGTAAGTCTTTAGTATTCTAGTGTTTTGTCAAAGAAGATTTCAGCTATTCCGCTCTTGGTGCAGATCCTGATTATATAAGGAAGAGAAGGGACCACAATTTTATTCATCATAAACTTTAATTGAGTCCTAGATCAAGAGGTCCAACCCGGCGACGTGAACAATCGTAGACGGCTTGCATTACGGCGCACACTATTTATCAGGCTGTTTCTGTTAATTTAGTGATAATTTAGGCTTCACTCAATCGAATAATCAGCAATGGTCTCAGGCCACGATGCTCCCGCGATTATCTGTTTCCAATATCCAGAGTCGGCCGTTTAGCCCGGCCGTAGCATACGCGTCCAGCATCGCCTGCCCGATAGCAGCATGATTGTCGGGCGAAAATGCGATTGTAGAAGGTCCTGCACCACTGATTGCGACGGCGGCGGCCCCGGCCCCGAGTGCCGCATCAAAGGCAGCGCTCATCCCGGGCACCAGTGCCATCCGGTAGGGTTGGTGGATGCGGTCTTTCATGGCGATACTGAGCAGCTCGTAGTTTAAACTTTCTAACGCCCGCAAAACCAGCGGCACCCGAGCCATATTAAAGATAGCGTCGGACCGAGCAATTGTTGTCGGTAAGGCGGCCCGAGCTTCGGACGTGAGCAGTTCAAAATCGGGCAATACCAAAGCCACTTTCATCACCGGCATCTCGATCCGCTCAACGGTTAAAACTTCCCCATTCTCTCCCATCGGGGCTAAAACCATCCCACCAAATATGGCTGGCGCAATATTATCAGGGTGCCCTTCCATTTGGTTTGCTAGTTTTAAAATGCAGTCATTTCCGACGGGGCTTCCCAAAAGTGCGTTAGCACCCAGCAAGCCTGCCACAGTGGCGGTTGAGCTACTGCCCAAGCCACTGGCGGCCGGAACATGATTTGTTTGGTCGATATGGCAAGCAGGGAAAGGTTTCTCAAGATAATCGCACAAAAACTGCATCGCTTGCACAATCAGGTTGTTTGCATCGGCCGGGATAGAGTCAACCCCCTCACCATACACATCAATTGAGAGCCCTTTTGCCTGTGGGGTAAATTTGAATTCATTGCGCAGATTAAGCGCCATGCCCAAACAGTCAAAACCGGGGCCAAGATTTGCGGTGGTAGCTGGAACAGATACAGTGATAGGTGACATTGAGAGAATTTTACGAAACGGCAATTGGGTGTGCCATAATTGCGAGATAGGATTTACGATTGGCCGAGCCGAAGTATGGCAAACGGGCAAAGGTTAAATCTTCGTAATTATTCAGTACCTTGTGTAGGGGTCGACGCCGTCGGTGTGGGCGTTGGACG
>JAHDEN010000154.1 GCA_020628815.1 Chloroflexota bacterium
TCGGTGTTCATGCCTGTGGTGTTCCAAAAAACCGATTCAGTTGTTGAATGGCCATGGTTGGGTGTCGGCCCACTTGGATATGGGCGGAAATTTGCTTGGAACCCAGCGTTATCAAGATAAAGGTTATCGACGAGGTTAACCGGGCTTAGCTGCATGTGGAAATCTGAGACACCGTATTCTTTTAAATCTTTTAGTTTAACGTTGTAAATAACGTTTCCGCTGGCGTGAAACCGGCCGAATGAGATATTGTGTCGGCCGTTGGCAAGATAGCTGTTTTGATACAACGAATCACTGCCACGAATTGAGAGTAGATAGCCGTTGCTCCCACCGGCTAGGTTTTGGGGGTTTCTAATATCAACTGAATCAATTGTGAGGAAGGCCGCTGTCTCAATACTGATCCCTTTTGATGGGAGATGCGTTGACTCATTTTCGTTATGCTTGAAAGTCTTTATATCTTTAACCCAGCTGTGGATCACATGGTTGAGCATGATGATGTGAGAGCCTTTGGTGGCCAAAAGGCATGGGGTTGTCTCAGTTGGAACAACCCTGTACTCATCACAATCCCCTTCCGTATTGGGATGTTGTCGGACGCCGATCTCCATGTTTTCGATTCCAACTTCTTCAAGATGGGGGGCAACTTTATATACTCTCGCCTCATCCCGCATTTTTAAAATGTACCGAGTGGGAACATTGATTTCGATCCGTTTGCTGGCTGCATCAATTTTGGTGATTTGCCTGTAAAAAGTGATGCCGTTCTTCCGGTCCCACAGCTCCTCACCCATGCCGTGCTCTACAGAAAATGCGGGGGTAGCCGTTGATTTGATCACGACCCAATCGCCCACTCTAAATGGAGAGGTATCTTCAACAGGAACAGATTTTGACATGGCCGGCAGGTCTTGGGTTAATTTGACCTGATCTCCAACCGGTTCTGCCCATGCATTTACTTGCTTAGGGAATGGGGAGACATGGATCAAAGCTTTGTCGGTGACGACCTCTTGGTCCCAAAATATTTTTGTGTCTTTCCCTTCACCCCGTAACACAACGTTGCTGTGTTTGATCCACAAAACATAATTTTGATCAGTGGTATTGGTCACGGTGTATGTTCCGGCCGGCAGGTGGACGATACCCCCGCCAGCTTGACCGGCCGCATCAATTGCTGCTTGAATTGCGGCGGTCGAATCCCCCGGGCCGGAATTTATCGCACCATAATCCAATACGTTGTACGTTCGGCCGGGCGGATTGACAGGGATTTGATCCTCGCCGTAGTGGTAGCCTGCATACGAAAAGTCATGTAAAAAACGGCTCGAATCAGCCGGATCTGTGTCACCCGGTTCCCAGTCTTCTAAGTACAGGCCGCTGCGCCATCGGTAAGATGACGGTGGCAATGTATCCTGTGGGGTCGATTCCATATACACAAAGCCATTCGGCCGATTTTTTCGCTTGATGAGTTGGTCTTCATAAAGTGATGTAGGTGTAATCGTTTTTCCAAGGCCTAAGCCCTCGATCAAATCAGGAATGACCACCCCATCGTTTGGATGGTCATTTTGAACCCTTAAATCTCCAGATGTACCTATAAAGTACCCATACCGATACTGTTCTGTCCGAACATAGGCACCCGGACCAATCCCTTTTGTATTCCACATTACCGTTTCGGTTGTGGTGTGTCCCCCTTTGTCCCCACGGTTGTGCATCACGAAGTGATTGTTGTCCTGTGTCAAGTTGTCAATCAAATTTGCTGGAGAGAGATACCCATGGAAATCATCACCGCCAGTGTCACCTACACCGGTGCTGATTACATTGTGAACGACATTCCCCATTGAATAAATTTGGGAGATTGAAATGTTGTGCCGGCCTCCAACGAGTGTACTGTCTTTTAGCAGATTATCGTTGCCGGTAAACGTTACGTGATACCCGTTCCCACCGCCGCCGAGGCTTTGAGGCGTTCTTAGATCTAAATCATCAAGCGTTAAAAAGTGCGCCATGAACACTTTGATGCCATTTGAGGGATAATGAAAAGTTTCGTTGCTGTCAGCTTTGTAGCTCTTGATGTTTTTGAACCAGCTGTGGACTGTATGATTTACGGTGAACATGGCTGCTCGAGCATTTAAATCCATACACCTGTTGCCTTGCGAGGCTGTACCGTTTCGAATATGGCAATCATATTTTGGATCATTTGGATCGTCCCCCGGCAGAACCTCTGCTGTAACCTCGCTACCCCCAACGGCTAAATCTTGGATCCCAATTTCTTCAATATGATCTTCAACTTTGGTGACGATCGCTTTGTCACGTTCCAAAATCGGGTATCGAGTTGGGATATTGATCTCGATCTCGTCAGTAGCAGGATGGAGCTTGATGATCTGACGGTAATAGGTAATTGAATGATTTTTAAAACGAGATTCCCAATTAGGCATTTGTAATTCGGTAGCCCATTCTTCACTTGCCTGAGAATAGATAGCAATCCAATCCCCTTCGTGGAAATTTAGCCTGTTATAGTTTTTGACTTGTAGTCGCTGGGTAGGATTTGGCTCTTCTCGTTTTATTTTTACCTGTCTCTCATCCGGTAGAGGGTTGTTCCACAAGGCGTACTCAACCGTTTCATACGGAGAAATGTGGATCATCGTTTTGTCTTTGAAGTTTTCTTTTTCGGTTCCTTCTGAATACCAAAATAGCTTGGTTTTATCTGACCCATCCCCTTTAAGAATGACACCATCTCCATGAATCCAAAGAGCAAATTCTTTTCCGGGCCGCGTCGTTAATTGATAAGTCCCCTCTGGCAAATAAACAATGCCGCCCCCGTTTTCAACTGCTACATCGATCGCTTTTTGGATAGCGGCCGTTGAATCACTATTTCCAGAATTGTCCGCATAAAATGGCTTTTCAACTACATTTAAGACCAACCCCAACGGATTATTTTCCACCTCTTGAACATTTACAGTCGGGATCTCATTCTCGCCATAGTGATACCCAGCGTACGAAAAATCGTGCAAGAACAATCGATCATTATGAAGCTCTGGACTATCTTTGTATTGTTCGTATTCGCCCGCCAGCACAAAATGGCCCGGTTGCCAATCTTCTGGGTAGAGTTTGCTCCGCCAAGTTGCGCTTGTACCAGCTGCATTTGACGCAGACACAACCAAGAAAATGATAGTCGCAACAATTAAAGAGAGTGATTTGAAGTGGATGAATTTGTTCATAAAAACCTACACCATTGTCAGGTGCTTTTAGATAAGGAAATGTTTGAAAATAGATTAAGGAAAATCAATGTACGTGACAGAGATTTCTAAACCTCTGCCAAGAAACATTAAATTTAGTTGATCGGGGATGAACTGGATTGGGGGGAAGGAAAGCGGCTTCGTTTGATGCGAGGTGCAAAGTGCTCGTAAGGTGTAAATAGACTTTTGTGCATAAGCTATTTTTGTTTGGCTGATTGATTGAGATATGGCCAAGATAATCAAATTAGATTTTTCAACCGGCGTTCAAGTCGCCTAAATGTCACGACTCAAGTTTAGTTTCATATTAATCACGTGTGACAATGTATCGGGGCAGCCGTGAATTTTTAGGCTTCAAGCGTTATAAAATGGATGGGAAGCGTTAATTTTAACGTGTAGGTTTAAATTTGTAGGATAGAAGGGCTCAATTTGCTTCAAAGAAACTCTAACCAATTATTGGCTCTGTAAATAACAAATAATGCCGTTGGCAACACCGCGAGCGGCCGCTGCAGAGTTTGTCGTTAGCAGCTCACGGTCGTTATACATAAACCCCATCTCAAGCAGAATTGCGGGGGACCCGGCCGAAATTTTGTTAAACGCATGGTAATGGATCATGTCGTCCGTAATTGTAGTTGGGTGGATGGGAAGCCCCGTTTGCTGAGCATAGTTCTGCTCCATGCAGGCCTGTAGTTGGGGGGATTGGGGGCTATTGTTGACCGTCGTTTTGTATCCCGTAAAGCCTGGATCAAGCACAGCACATGAATCAGAATGGAGTGATACGACCATATCACTGGAAAAGCCTTGTAACCGAGTATCAAATTCACTTAATAGGGATACCGGAATCCCTTGGCTCTCGAGATCGACCTGAACCTGCTGGGCAATTGATTCGTTGATCATCACCTCGGTTAACCCATCATCACACACAGCTCCCGAGTCTGAGGCACGATGGCCCACAACGATTGCTACTTTAAGCGGGCCGGGGCTTTGAACAAACTTTTGACCTACGTTTCCGACCTCGACATACCCTTGTTCTCCAATTTGAGGCGCAAGGCCGTCTAAACTCTCGGCCGACTCTCCTCCCGTTTGCACCGTAAATGGTCGCTGCTCCGCCCCTGCAAAATTCTGAAACAGAAAATACAGCCCTGTGCCTGCCATAACCAAGAACAAAATGACGGCAAAATTCCGTCTTAAAAACCATCTAAGTTCGCTGTCATTTGTTTGGCGGGACATATGTGTAATCTGGCCTTTTACCTTTATTTGAGCTGTTATTCGTTCTGATTCGCACCCGGTAATCGATCATAAAGGAGGGTCAAATCCTTTAAACGGGCGCCGATAAACTCGGTAAGCATATCTGGCGTGTAGCGCCAGCTCCAATATCCCCCCGTTTTCCCGGGGAAGTTCATACGGGCCGAATTGTCGAGCATCATCAAATCTTGCATCGGTATAACAGACATGACCGCCACAGACTGATGGGCCGTTCGGATCAAATCCCAGACAACATCATGCCCATCCCGGCCGAGGTAGCGGCGCACATGATCTTTTTCTTTGTCAGATGCGTTGAGATACCACCCCTGTGTTGTCTCGTTGTCGTGAGACCCGGTGTAAACCACGCATTCTTTTGGATAGCAGTGGGGGAGAAATGCGCTATTTTGCTCTCCGCCAAATGCAAACTGCAAAATCTTCATACCGGGGAAACCGGCCGTATCTCGCAACGCTTCGACTTCCGGGGTGATAACGCCCAAATCTTCAGCGATAATCGGCAGCGGCCCCAGCTTTTCTGCCAACGTGTTAAACAGATCGATCCCCGGCCCCTTTTTCCAATGGCCCACAACGGCCGTCGGCTCGTCGGCCGGAATCGCCCAGTTCGATTCAAACCCGCGAAAATGGTCGATCCGCATGATGTCTGTTAGCTCAAACGAGGCTGCGATCCGCTTGGTCCACCATTCATAACCGTTTTTCTTCATTTTGTCCCAACGGTAAAGGGGATTTCCCCATCGTTGTCCCGTTTTGCTAAAGTAATCGGGTGGAACCCCTGCGATTTCAGTTGCATGCCCCTCTTTGTCTAGCACAAATAAATTCCGGTTGGCCCAGACATCTGCGCTGTCAAATGCTACAAAGATCGGCATGTCTCCAATAATTTTGATCCCTTTACTGTTGGCATAGGCTTTTAACTCTAGCCACTGAGTAAAAAAGACAAATTGGCGGAACTTTTCTAGACTAATTTGATCGGCAAGCTTTTCGCTCCATTTTTTGATGGCCGATTTCTTTCGGTCACGAATGTCGGCCGGCCACGTGTTCCACACGCCACCTTCATGGGCCACATGCTCCTGTTTCAGAGCCATAAACAGGGCATAGTCATCTAGCCAATCTTGCCGGTCAGCACAAAACGCTTCAAAGTTCGCTTTTTGTTCAGCGCCACCATTTGCAATAAACCATTGATGCGCAATTTCAAACAGCTGGTTTTTCCAAAAAATCACCCAGCCATAATCTACTCTGTCTTCAGGAAAATCGGGAACGAAGGGGATTTTTTCTGCGGGAATAAACCCATCCTGCACCATTTTGTCTGGGCTGACCATGAGCGGGTTGCCAGCAAAGGCTGAAAAACATTGATAGGGTGAATCACCATAGCCGGTGGGGCCAGGTGGCAAAATCTGCCAGAGTGATTGACCCGCATGGCTCAAAAAATCAACAAGTTGATAGGCTGAAGCACCTAGATCACCAATGCCATACCGGCCGGGTAATGATGTGGGGTGAATGAGTACGCCTGATGTGCGATTAAACATAGATAAGAGCCTGAGAATTTGGCAAAAACAAATTGCGAATTAAATAGTTGAACCCGATTTTATGCTTAACCAGATGCGATGCAAAAAATAATCAAACTTATTGTGGATAAACGGTACTAGAATGCCATTGGTTAATTGGTCATTTTGTGAGACGCTAAGGGCTCAAAATCGAGAAGAAAACACCCTTAAATCGCTTGTCGGCATCGATTAAAATCTGTTTTATTAAAAAGATGACCAATGACTCAAAAATAGAGTGCATACTAAATGAACTAAAAGTAAAAATTGCACTTATTTCCTTTTTGAAAAGCAGACTCTTTCTTACAATCGTAAATGTGTAGAAAAGACAGGGTTTATTCTCCTATTTCCTTGATTTGAATTAATGTTTTCTCATATTGCATTTGGATTTACCAGAATCCAACACAGTATGAGCGATTATTCGTAAGGATATTGAATCAAGTTGATTCTACTCAGTATCAATGCGAAGTTCGATTTGGTACGATATTTTGGAAGACCTGCAGACCAGAACATCGTCTTAAATTGAAAAGCGACATTAGCAATTATTTATTGATTATCTCAGTGTCGTTTTAGAAGGTTTTAATAAGTGTAATCCCCAAGCATGGGATTATTTAAGAAAGAGATATTATTCAGTAGTATAAATTCGTAGCCATAAAGGTTTGGTTGGTTCCCCTCCTATGAGGAGGGGCTAGGGGAGGTGGATTCACCCTCGTTGTCTAGGTGTATGAAGTTCACCCCCTCACTCCCAGCCCCTCTCCCACCGGGAGAGGGGAGCAATCCTAAACACCCGCATAGTTACAAAATTCCCTTTGGATTTTTTTTGAAGAATAATTACAGAATAGTTTCTATCATCGTTTAAAGGACAGTTATATGGATGAGCAACAACCACAACGATCCTCAATCCCGCCTTGGATTTGGGTCGTCGGTCTTGTCGTCTTTTTCATCGGTCTCCAGCTTTGGGGATACGGAAATTGGCAAAACACAGACCAAATTACACTGACCCAGCTTGCAGAGCTAATCGAAGAAGATCAAGTAAAAGAAATTGAAGTAAATGGGAACGCCCTAACTGTAGAAATACAGGATGGAAAGGTTTACCAATCTTACAAAGAAGGGCCATCTCTGATTGAAGAGCTGTCTCTGCTAGGGATCACGTCTGAAGATATTCGGTCGGCCAATGTGAACATTGTAAACACCGAAGTCCGTGACTTCTTGGTGTATGCCCTGTTTTCGATTGGGCCAATCTTGCTTCTGATTTGGATCTTTACCCGTGGTTTCCGTCAGATTCAATCTGGTGGAAATAATATATTCGGGTTCGGCCGCAGCAAAGCTAAAAATGTTAACGAAGGCGACCGGCCGACCGTAACGTTTGACGACGTTGCTGGTGTGGACGAAGCGCGTGAAGAGGTTGAAGAGATCGTACAGTTCCTGCGGGAACCGGAGCGATTTGTTCAAGTTGGCGCTCGTATTCCAAAAGGTGTTTTGATGGTTGGCCCTCCGGGTACCGGTAAAACACTGTTAGCTCGCGCTATTGCGGGTGAAGCTGGCGTGCCATTCTTCCATATTTCAGGATCTGAATTTGTTGAAATGTTTGTGGGTGTGGGTGCTAGCCGCGTACGTGACTTGTTCACCAAAGCGAAAGAAAATGCCCCATCTATTGTGTTTGTAGACGAAATCGACGCAGTCGGCCGCCAACGTGGTGCCGGATTGGGTGGTGGTCATGACGAACGCGAGCAGACGCTAAACCAAATTTTGACCGAGATGGACGGCTTCTCTAACGAAACCAACGTGATCGTTATTGCGGCAACCAACCGAGTTGACGTATTGGACCCTGCGCTATTGCGCCCCGGTCGTTTCGACCGGAAGGTAATGGTTGACGTACCGGATGTACGTGGACGTGAAGCGATTTTGAAAGTTCACTCACGCGGTAAACCATTGTCGCGCGACATCAATTTGAATGATATCGCTCGCCTAACCGCTGGATTCTCCGGTGCGGATCTTGAAAACCTCATGAACGAGTCAGCTATCTTTACTGCTCGTCGTGGTGGCAACATGATCACCCTGACCGATATTCAAGATGCGTTTGACCGCATTGCGATCGGGCCAGAACGACGTAGCCGAGTGATGAGCGAAGATGAAAAAGAGATTTTGGCATACCACGAAGCGGGTCATGCGGTTGTTTCTTACTTCTTAGCACACACTGATCCGGTGCAAAAGATTACGATTATTCCGCGCGGCCGTGCCGGTGGATATGTTCTATCATTGCCTAGCGAGAAGTTGGTTACGAGCAAACGGCATCTTGAAGATATGATTGCGATGACGCTAGCCGGCCGTGGTGCCGAAGAGATATTCTTCGACCTCGTATCAACCGGTCCATCTTCCGATTTGCAGCAAGTGACACGAATTGCTCGAGCGATGGTGATGCAGTTTGCGATGGGTAACGAAAGCTTGGGTATGCGCGCCTACGGTGAGCAGTCCGACAACGTTTTCCTTGGCCGCTCGATGGGCATGGATCGCAACTACGGTGATGATGTTGCGGATAGCATCGACCAAGAAGTTCGTTCTATCGTTGATCGCAACTATCAACGCGCACTCGATATCATCAACAACAACCGAGACAAAATGGTTGCGTTGGCTGATGCCTTGATGGAGCATGAAACACTGGACCGTCATGAGTTTGAAGCACTTATGAATACTGAAGACTCTCCTTCTAAAGAAGAAGATGTCGCATTGGGTGATTAATTATCAGCCCACTTAATTAAGAATGAAAAGCGTTCCAATTAATTGGGACGCTTTTTTTTTGCCTAAAAAGAGGAAAAAATGAAGATAGGATTTTTACATACATCCCCCGTGCATGTGCCCACATTTGAAAATTTACTGGAAGGGAAGTCGTTGCAACATGAAGTGGATGAGGAACTATTAGCATACGCAATGGAGCATGGGAACGATGAAAGCGTTATCCAGCGAGTAACTGAATACGTGAGTGGCTTGGCACAAGCTGGCTGTTCAGAAATTGTGTGCAGCTGCTCAACGATTGGCGGGGTCGCTGAGTCTCTTGAAATCAAGGGTGTGAATATTTTTCGCATTGACCGGCCGATGGCGGCTAAAGCTGTTGCCGAAGGACATGTGATCCTGATGGCGGCTGCGATCCGAAGTACATTGTTGCCAACCCGGGAGTTGCTGCTGGATGAATCTGCGAAACAAAAGCGGCCGATCCGGATTGTTGAGCTAATTATTGAGGCTGCATGGCCTCACTTTTTGGCCGGTGACTTAGCCAGCTACTATCAAACAATTGAATCTGAGATTCGGCAGACACTCCAGGGTGACGGCCAATGTGCGCCTAAACTAGTTCCTGAAATTGTTGTTTTAGCACAAGGCAGCATGGCTCCGGCCGCTGATTTGCTGCGCGATTTAAATCAGCCGGTGCTCAGCAGCCCGACTTTGTGCGCAGATTATTTAAAAAGGGCTCAAGGCTGACTTTTGAGATGTCGTCATTCCTACCTGTGTGGGTATGACGACTCATAGGAAGCTTTGATTCCCAATTATGTCGCCTTCCTAAGTCTGGTTGAAAATCACAAGTAGCTGCAAGATAATCGTCTTAATGAATCAACGAACCAACGGGTCCCGCGTATTACTGTCCCTCATTCTCTTAGTTTTAGTTTTGTTTTCTTGCTCTACGCCAGCACCAGAGGTTGAGCTGGTCGCTAACTTAGACGAAACTGAGCCCTTGCCCACATTGGCAGCAACGGCCGAGCCGATTGTTCTCGTCAACGAATACCCGACATTTACCCCGATTCCGACGCTCCTGCCGACAAACACCCCCCGCTCGACAGCTACGCAGACCCCAACGGTGACGCCAACATCAACTAGCACACCGACCGAGACTCCTGAGCCAACTGAAACGCCCACGCTTCAGCCTATCAGCAACGAATGCAGCGATGCACCCAGCTTTGCTCCTGATTATCGAAAATACTGGTTGAGCGATCGAGTTTGGCCACGGCCGGTAGAAAATCCTCAACCTCATTTTTGGATGGATAAGCCGCTGCCGGGTGGCGGTCGTTATTTAATTAATCCAACTTTTCCGTATGGATGGGATCAGTCAGGCCGTTTGGTGATGCACACTGGTGTTGATTCAGGTGGGGGGGGACTGGGAACCAAACTGCCGGCCGTGGCTGATGGGACCGTCGTGATGGCCCGGTCTGATAAAAACGAATGGCTCGGTTTCCGGTGCAACTGGTACGGTGAATTGGTTGTAATCGAACTAGATCAAAAGCTAAACGGGAAATCGGTTTATGCACTGTACGGCCATGTTTTAAATATAAGTGTTGAAGAAGGGGAACGTGTATCACGGGGGCAGACTGTGGCAGAGGTTGGTTTTGGCGGTGCAGCGGCTGTGCCTCACCTGCATTTTGAAGTGAGGGTCGGCGAGAATGATTATTTTAGTACCCGAAACCCGATGTTGTGGGTGCGACCGCCTGCCACGCGCGGCGTAATCGCTGGACGCTTGGTTGACCCTAACGGCCGCCCATGGGAAGGGGTATGGATTAGCGCCCGGAGCTTAGAAGAAGGTGGGGGGGAACAGGTAACTTGGACCTACTTAGATGACCCGTTCCACTTGGTAAATCCGGATGAAATTTATGCCGAGAACTTTGTCTTTAGTGATGTGCCTCCCGGGAAGCATCGCTTAATTTTAGAGGTGCAGGGGACGCGATATTCGGCCGAAGTCGACGTAGTTGGCGGTGAGCTAGCTACAGTTGAGATCGTAACTGAGCCGTTTAAACAAACCGAAGAAGAGTAGGTTTGTTGTGGAGTCTTGAACTGTGGTGAGCTTTCGCAAATCATTCCGTTAATCAATGGTTTGATTTTGGTTTCAACGTGAAAATATCGAGGGTGGGGCAAGCGGTCCCTTAAGATCAAAATTGAATAATGAAACCTACTTTTCAGCCATATTTTATTGTCTTATCAGAGCTGAAAAACAGATGCATCATTATGATTTTTAATTCAAATTTTAAGCAATTGTATGCTTTATCCGCGATAGCTTTTCTTTTTTTGTTGGGTGTCTACGCAATTGAAACGATAAATGCCCCATCAGAGGCCGCAGAGCTCGAGGTTTTTGATCAATGTTTTGATCCAACCAATACGACCGACGCGATTGTGCAGGTTGGGCTCTTTGTTTCTAACCCTGATTTTCAAACGTCAACATCACTTGTCTTTGATGATGTGATCAAGAACGATTGGATGTACACCTACTTTAGCGGCAACAGCCCGGCCGAAATCACCTCGTTGGCTGTGGCCCCTGGCACAATCACCGGAACGATTACCGGAGCAACTGGCCAAGTTGTTGAAAGCCTGGTACAGATGCCAACGGCCGGGAAATATACGGTTTTGGCGTATGGCACTGGCGGAAACTCCGGCTTGCAACCGATCCAATATGGAACCTTTGCTGATGACCCGACTCCGATCTCGGCTGGAAAGGGGAAAGTCCGTGTGATTCATGCCTCTGGGTTTCATGAAAACCTAAACAACTTGCTTCTCGATTTTCGCCTAAGCGAAGGGGAAGTTACCGTCATAGACAACCTTGCGTTTGGTGCTCAAGGGTATTTCGAGGTTGAGCCAGGAAGCATCAAAATCGAAGGTGTTGATCAGACAGGGGACTTTACTTTATTTGATCTAAAACCGTTTGATGTAGCTGAAGGGGAATTGATCACACTAATTTTGTATGGGGATGATGCTGACTCGATGGACGCATATCCGCTATCAAATTGCCAAAGCCTCTATCGTATTGACCAGCTCGCATCCCCTCCGCAGTTTCCTCGGTTTGAGGGTGATCTGCATTTTGTGAACTTAGCACCGCTTAGCAGCCAAACAGATTC
The DNA here is from genome assembly GCA_020628815.1 of Chloroflexota bacterium. GTDB lineage: Bacteria > Chloroflexota > Anaerolineae > Promineifilales > Promineifilaceae > WTJY01. The sequence goes on from JAHDEN010000154.1 coordinate 11,878, forward strand.
AACCAAGCTTAATTTGCTTTTGGATGGCTCTGTCCAGTTTGCAGATGTGGAATATGGAAGTTCAACCGGAGCGACACAGGTAGAAGCCAAGAATTATATCGCTCAGCTGAAAAGTGTTGAATCAAACATCGTTTTAGCTTCGGCCGATTTTGAACTGGTGAAAGACAAATCGTACACCCTGATTGCAACAGGCGGTGGGGCTGAGAATGTTGGGTATCAGCTGACGATGATCGAGAATGATTTAAGTTTGCCGGCCGGGTCAGATGGGGTTTTACGGTTCGGGAACTTCTTGACCGAGCCTGTTACCAATACTCGCTTAGCCTTGTTTGATGAGATGACCGATTCGATTCGATTTACCACGGTTGAAGTGGCTCAACTTGGCTCCCCAGACTACCAATCCTTAAATGCAGGCGAGCATGATTTTGATGTTCATATCGGCCCGCAGTCCCTAATCGACCCAGAACCGTTTGATGTGACCGCCGGTTCACGCGTAACCCTGCTGGCGGCCGGCAACGGAATCGAACAGCCGTATGAGCTGTTCAAGATCGTGAACGGTGCAGCTGGCGAAATGCTGGACTTAGAAGTCGGCCGGTTGTATGTGGCCCATCTCGCCCCATTTGCAGCAACCCCAGAAGCCACCGCCGTGACCCTGAAAATTGACGATGAAATTGTTGATGGGTTTAGCCAGTATGGTGATTCAAGCGGCTTTGTTAGCCTGCAAGCGGGCAAGCGAAAAATTGAGATAGAAAAAGATGGGATCGTGCTGGTTTCGCGGGAAATAGACTTGGTAAAAAATAACGATTACACCGTCTTTTTTACAGGTTCAACCGGTCAACTGAGGTTGTCAGAGCCGGTTTTGAGCAGCTTCCCAGAATCAGAAGAGGCGACGGTGCAATTTGGACAGCTTGCTCCAGAATTCCATTTGGTCACATTTTCGAGCCTGATCGAACCGCTTGAGTCAAATATTGTGTTTGGGCAGGTGGGGCAAAATGTGGTTAATGTTCCGGCCGGAGATTTGAATCTATCTGTGTCTGATTCTTTATCTGGCGTTGAATTACTCAATCCCGCAGCTGTTAACTTATCGGCCGGGGACTCCGCAATTTTTGTGGCGGCAAAAAACAACCAATTTGACGGCCATGCGGTGTATGCGATTGTGAATGGGCAGCCGGGCACGTTTTTAGAAGTGGAACAGGAGCGAGCGCACGTTTATATCGCAAACTTGTTGGCCTTAGATTCAGGTTTAGCTGACCCGACGATCTCGATTAAATTTAATGGAGACTTGGTTGGGCAACCGCTCCGTTTTGGCGAATCAACCCCTGGTTTGCTGGAGCTGCCTGTGGGTACCGGTACGTTAGAGATTTTTGTGTCGAATCAGGTTGAACCGATTTTGACGCAGGAGATTTCTACAGAGAAAGATGCCGCCTATTGGATGTTTGTGCATGGATTAGCCGGTTCGCCTAAGCTCGAGTTCCGGCCGCAAGCGATGGCGCCGCAGTTGGGATCATTTACGCTTTTGGCCGGTAATCTGGTGCCGGAACCGGCCGGTTTTTTCAGATCGGTATCGGTTTATCAAAACGGATCACAGATTAGCGAAAACTTGAGCAGCGGGGAGATCATGGAACAATATGAGACAAGCATCTCGTCTCAATCGACGTTTAAAGTTAAATCAACTGATGGATCTCACACGCTGCTAGAAACGCCTGACCTCACGTTTTCAGACAACTCATCGGTTATTCTGCTGATTGGCGGGGATGGGGGGATTAACCAGCCCTATGGCCTTTTTGCAATTGTTAATAATGAAGAGATCGATTTACTTCCGTCTGTTGAAGGTGGCACCAATAGCACCCCAGAAATCAACTTTGCCCATTTTATGGCCAACAGGGCTGGTAAAGTGATGGTTCGATTAAATGATGAGTTATTAGCAGGCAGCCTCTCATTTGGCGACAGCGAGTTTAGTGCGAGCGGGATTTTGGGTAGCAACAAAGTCGAGATCCTTGATGCTGAAACTCAAGAGGTGTTGGTCGAAAAGCAGACTGACTTCTTAAATCAGAACGATGTGTATCTCAGTTTTGTTGCTGACGGCGAAAACGACGGAGAGGCGGATCTGTTTGGCCTGACGATGGGGGATGCTGGTAGCGTAAACCGATCCCACATTACGTTTATGAACTTGGCGGTTACGGCCGAGAACAAGACTGATATCAGCTCCACACTATTTTTCTATAATCGGCGTGCAGCGGTAGAAGACGTTACGTTTGAAAGTGTAGCGTTTGGTGCATTTGAAGCCCAAGACATCGAAGCCGGGACGTATGATCCGATCCTAACCTCAGCAGATGGAGAGCAAACCTATGCAAATCCATCGGTGCTGACATTTGGTGAAAGCGACCAGGTCGCCTTAATTTCGGCGGGAAATGGGTCAGACGTCCCGATCTCATTCTATCAATTCCAACTAATTAGCGGTGACGTGCACACGATCAAAATCGCCAATGAGGCCAGCAACATCGATTATTCAGACGTCTTATTCCTGCCGATTGTAGTTAGATAGCGCAGCTTGGGTTTGCCGGGTGTGCTGAGTTCGCACAGCTGGCTATACCAGTTACAAACGAATAGATTTTAGTATCAAGGCCCACGTTTGATTCCTGTCAGGCGTGGGCTTTTTGTATTGACGTGGTGCGTCATCTTTGGTAAATTTGCACGACTTACTTATCGCTTGATAAGTAGATGGCCAAGATACTGCTTGGCAAGAACTCAAAACTACCACCGGAGTTAAAAATGCTCGATTTTCGACTAGATGAAGAGCAGCAAATGCTGACCGACGCGATTCATCGCTTTGCAGAAGAAAAGGTGCGGAAGACGTTCCGCGAAGCTGAAGAGATGGGCAAGCTGCCTGCTGATGTTGTAAATGGGGGGTGGGAAATCGGTTTAACACAAACTGGAATTCCTGAAGCATTTGGTGGGATGGGAGAATACTCGGCCGTAACGAGCGCAATTGCCATTGAAGAATTTGCATGGGGAGACTTGGCAACAACCATGGCCATTATGCG
>JAHDEN010000155.1 GCA_020628815.1 Chloroflexota bacterium
CGCCGATGGTACTTGGTGGGCAACTGCCCGGGAGAGTAGGTCATTGCCAATTTTGTTTCTCTTTTTTTTTCGCCTATTTTTATTTTCGGTTTGAAAGTGGTTAAAGTAGGTTTTCACAGTATTTTGTGAGAACTAATGCAACATTAAAACGCTATCCTGTGAAAGCTACTCGATAGCTTGTCTGTGCTATCGGGGTGTCAGATCCACTTCGGGGATAGCTTTCGAGTAGCACAAGTTCCACCTACAAGCCATGCACACCCTATACCTCTAACATCTGTTTTGCCAATGGATTATTCAACTCTTGATTCTAAGGAAATACTTGATTGCCTTAAGCAAGCGGGGAGAAGTCCCGATGCAAGTTTATTGCAGGCTATTATTGATCAAGAAAAGCTTCTTGCTCCTCTTCTGCTGGACCGCCTCAAGGAAATTGTTACTGAAAAACAGCTAAACAAGCTTCCGTCAGATAGCCCGGAGCGATTAGAAGGGGTAATAATCGGCCGTTTATGCATTGCATTAGGTTTAAAAGGGGCTTTGACTATATTGGGTGAGCTGTACAGAGAAACATGGGGCGATGATGTTACAGTTGATGGAATAGGACGTGAACCTGCACAATTTGGGAGTGATGCGATACCCATCTTTGAAAAGCTTATTAACCTGAACACTCTGGGCAGGTGGCATAATGGGAAATCTACTGCAATTACCATTTTGACAGACATTGGTTTGCTCGATCCGAGTTCAGTTGATCGAGTGAAATCGATTTTAAGACATAGTCTGCCCCGCCTAAACCCAAATGGGGGAATTTCTGCACCAAAAGATGAAATGTGGAGCGAGATTGCAATCGCCTTAGCAAAGTTAAGGGATGAAGCGAGCAAGAAGCAGATTCTCGCGATGATTCGACAGGGAGTTACCGATTCACGGGTGATCACGCATGAGCGGTATACCAAGTTCCAATCAGGAGAAAAAACTCCCCGCAAACCGGCTAAATTCGATCTCTTTCAAATTTATGATAGTGGTCGATCATTTGAAACCATGCTGGCTAATTTGGGTGAGGCACCGCCTGGTGAAGCGCCCGATCCTACACAAGATTTAGTTGGTAGAGCTAAGCGAATCGAAGCTCAAAAGATGGCTCTGAAAAATAACATCGGCCGAAATGACCCTTGTACGTGTGGTAGTGGAAAAAAGTATAAAAACTGCTGTGGAAAAAAATAATAGTTAGGAGGATGTTTGATATGGCATACGGTGCACAAAGTATGGTGGGGAAGTTAGAGAGAGTTGCAGTTCGCAGGCCAAATGAAGCGTTTTGGAATGCTGATCCCAAAAAATGGCATTATACAAGTCAGCCACAGCATGAAGCCGCATTAGCAGAGCATGATGCATTTGTGAATATCCTAAAAGATTTTGGCTCTGAAGTTATTTATCATGACGAGCATCTTGAAGAGCATGCGGACTCAATATTTACCCATGACCCTGTTTTGGTGTCAAAAGATGGAGCGATTTTATTAAGCATGGGCAAAAAGCTTCGCGAAGGGGAAGAGGCTGCATTAGGTAAAGCTCTTGAAAAGGCAGGGGTCCCTATCCATTATAAATTGAGCGGGGATGCATTGGCTGAGGGTGGTGACTTACTTTGGGTGGATGAGGAAACTTTAGCTGTAGGGTTGGGCTTTAGAACAAACCAAGAAGGGTTACGCCAATTGCAAGAGGCGATGCCGCATGTCAATGTTGTTCCAGTCCACCTCCCCTACTTTACCGGTCCAGAAGCTTGCTTGCATCTGATGTCGTTTATCAGCATTGTTGATCATGACGTCGCAGTGGTGTATGAAGAGTTAATGCCGGTCCCCTTTTGGAAAGATTTAAAAGAAAGAGGGTTCAAATTTGCAGAGGTGCCTAAAGATGAGTTCTGGACGATGGGCCCCAATGTCTTAGCGTTGGCACCCGGCCAGTGCGTCATGCTCGAGGGAAATCCTCAAACTCAGAAGAATCTGGTAGACTTGGGTTGTGAAGTTGTAACTTATGTCGGCCGTGAGATTTCTCTGAAGGCGGAAGGTGGTGCAACCTGTCTGACTCGGCCGGTTCTTAGAGGAAATAATGTCTAGCAGACAATTAATAGGACGGAGCCTGTTTTTTATTTTAACGCTGGGGATTCTGCTTATATCGATTCCAGCCGTCATTTTTGCAAATAGCTCAACCGGAGCCATACCGAATCAAATCGATCCAGATCCCGGGACGATACCAAATCGAACACCGGTCCCTGCATCTTGGTTACCCGTCATTGCAAACCAACCAACACTGGTTCCAACGCCAACATTTACGCCGTTTCCTACCAACACGCCAGCCTGTTCTGGGCCACAAACAGACCCAACCGACGCGGCTTTGGAAATTGTAATGCAGGCAAAAATAAACGAGCAGAGGACCAACAATGGTGGGCTCGCAGGATACACGGTCAACCAGAATCTGGTTCAAGCTGCCCGCCGCCATGCAAAAGACATGGGGAACCTGAGTGATGCGCAGCTTGGCAGTGATCCGCATCGTGGTTCAGATGGAACTAGCGCATCAACCAGAATTAGTGACGCTTGCTATACCGGCTCACGAGAAACAGAAATTGTGGGCTGGGGATTCTCATCACTGGACACCATGATTGATTGGTGGATGAATAGTAGCATCCACAGAAGCATCATCTTAAAAACAGACATCGATGAGTATGGACCCACTTATATGAATCTGCCGGGGACACAATATACCCACTATTGGACGGTAACATTTGGAAACTCAACAGGATCTAGGGCCAGTGAGGATCTGTATCAGTGCCATTATGTTGTTCAAGAAGAAGATCGAGGCATTAGTGCCATTGTGTGGCAAGATACCCCTTGTAAATAGTCTCTTTTTGAGTACAACCATGTTGCACAGCTGAATAGAAGGTCGTTGACCGGATTTATTGTATTTGCTACACTAAATCCAGTTGACGACCTTTTTGCTTTCAACGATATGGGAAATCATGAACAAAACCATCCTTGCAACATGTAATTTGAACCAGTGGGCCCTTGACTTTGAAGGGAACTTATCACGAATTAAAGAATCGATCAGGCAAGCAAAAGCGGCCGGTGCCAAATACCGGTTAGGGCCAGAACTTGAAATATCCGGATATGGATGCCAAGATGCCTTTTTGGAAGGAGATACACTGCGTCATTCGTGGGAGGTTATGGCTGACATTCTAAAAACTGATTTAACAGATGGGATTGTTTGCGATATCGGAATGCCTGTTATGCACAAAGATATTCGGTATAACTGCCGTGTTTTTGTGCTGGATCGAAAGATTCTGCTGGTCCGGCCGAAGATGATTCTGGCCATGGACGGAAACTATCGAGAAGGGCGTTGGTTTACCCCTTGGCGCCAAATTCGGGCAGTAGAGGAGCTTTTTCTCCCCCACCCCATTCGGGAAATAACGGGGCAAAAAACGGTGCCAATTGGGGATGGGGTTTTACGCTTTAATGACACCACGATGGCGGCCGAAACGTGCGAGGAGCTGTTTGCCCCAGACAGTCCCAATATCTATCTTGGTTTAGATGGTGTTGAAATCATCAGCAATGGATCGGGATCGCATCATGAGTTGCGCAAGCTCAATCAGAGAATTGACCTGATACAGAGCGCAACGGCTAAAAACGGCGGAGTATATCTATACGCAAATCAGCAAGGGTGTGACGGGGATCGCCTTTACTTCGACGGTTGTGCTTTAATTGCCGTAAATGGCAAAATTTTGGCCCAAGGGAGCCAATTCTCGGCCAAAGATGTTGAGGTGATCACGGCAGCAGTCGATTTAGAACAAGTACGCTCATTTCGAGGGGCCTTCATCAGCCGAATGCGCCAAGCCAGTGAATCGGCCGCTGTGCCACAAATACAGGTTGAGTTTGATTTGACTGTGGATGATGTTTTGCTCTCCCCTACCCGGCCGGTTGAGGTCAGCTATCACACGCCGGAAGAGGAAATCGCCTACGGACCGGCCGCATGGCTGTGGGATTATCTGCGCCGCTCAGGGATGAGCGGATTTTTCTTGCCGTTATCAGGTGGTGCTGACTCCTCGGCCGTGGCCGCTATCGTTGGTTCGATGTGCCAGATGGTAGTGCGTGAAGCGGAAGCGGGCAATGCTCAAGTTGTTGCAGATGCAGCCCGCATTGTGGGAGATAGTAGCTACGTTCCAACAGACGCTGGCAAGTTTGCGAATCAAATCTTTCATACTTGCTATATGGGGACCGAAAATAGCTCTCGCGAGACGCGGCAACGGGCGGAAACGTTGGCAAAAGAAATTGGTGCACACCATCTATCAATAAAAATCGATTTGGTTGTTAATGCGCTGATTGACCTGTTTGTTGCCATCACTGAAAAAAAGCCAAGGTTTAAATTGATGGGTGGAACCCATGCTGAAAATTTGGCATTGCAGAATATTCAGGCCCGCTCACGCATGGTGATCGCTTATTTTTTAGCGCAGCTATTGCTGTGGGTGCGCAACCCTGTTGCGAATGGGCGGGACGGGGCTTTGCTGGTGCTTGGCACATCGAATGTGGATGAGGCGCTGCGTGGGTACATGACGAAGTATGATGCGTCGAGTGCAGATTTGAACCCGATTGGCTCGATCAGCAAGGTAGATTTGCGCAGGTTCTTGCTATGGTCGGCCGATAACTTGGGGTATGAAAGCCTGCGTGAAGTGGCAGACGCCCCACCAACGGCCGAGCTTGAACCGATCACTGATGACTATGTGCAAAAAGATGAGGTAGATATGGGGATGACTTATGCTGAGCTGAGCACGTTCGGCCGATATCGTAAAATTCATCGCTGCGGCCCGTTGTCGATGTTTGAAAACCTAATTCATGAATGGGACCATCTGCCGGCCGAAGAAGTAGCCCGCAAAGTTAAACATTTTTTCCGCTACTATGCGATTAATCGGCATAAGATGACGGTTCTGACCCCTTCATACCATGCCGAAAGCTATTCGCCCGACGATAATCGGTTTGACTTACGGCAATTTTTGTACAACGTTCGCTGGACTTGGCAATTTAAAAGAATTGATTTGCTTGTAAATCAACTCAAAGAATCCTCCCCACCGAAGTCAAAATGAGTCACGGAATAGACCTAATCGACATGATGTTGAGTCAAAAAAGAGGCTTGGAGCAATCCTCAATCCTCATTTCACAAATTGCTGAGTGTAAGCAACAGCTCGAAAAGTTAAACGTTGAGCTTGAGAGCAGTCAAACGTCTCTGACAAAACTTGAAAGATTTAGTCTATCAGCCGTGGTCCATTCGCTTAGCGGCTCTAAGGACAACAAACGACAGGCAGAACAAGAAGCGATAACAGCCTTGGAGTCAAAGCGAGCTGAAACACAAAAAAGTCTGCAACAGCTAAAAACTGAACTTTCAAAAACAGAAACGCTGCTGAGCAAGATCGATTATGGTGAGGATCAGATCCTTGCTCTTTCACAAATGCGCCCTGTTTCACAAAAAGATGACCGTTTAAAACTGGCCATCGACATCGCAAAAAACCACATCGTCATAATCAAAATTGACGAGGCGATTGTGACAGCCAAAAGTGCAATCGAAAAGCTGGAAGAAACGGCCGATTATCTGGATGCAGCCAGGAATCTTGGAGTCACCGCACGGATGGGAAGCAACGTTATTTCAGCGTTTGCCAAACACAAAAAGCTTGATACGGCTAAACAGGTTGCAACACAGGCCCAAACCCTCATCTCACAATTTAATCGAGAGCTGGGCAACTTAAACATGCCAAAAACGGGATCCATTAGTTTGGGAGAGTTTGCCCGAATCGTTGATTCATTTCTCAATGATCTAAATACAGACATTCATATTCAAACCAAAATCAATAAGGCTTCTGATCAGCTGTTTTTTTACAAACAATCGATCATTCAAACGATAAAAGAGCTGCGCAGTAAGCAAAAACAAGAAGTAGAAAGATCTGCATCGCTTGAACAAAATTGGAACATATTTAGGGCTGAAGATTAAGTACCCAGCTATACAGGAACAACTCATGAGTCAAAAAATTGAAGATGGCATTTTATTTACCGATTTATATCAGCTAACAATGGCTCAACTTTATTATCGGATGGGGCTGCATGAAACACCGGCCCAGTTTGACCATTTTTTCCGCAACTACCCAGATTATGGTTCGCACCAGGCGGGGTTTTGTGTGGCGGCCGGACTCGAGTGGCTGGTCGATTGGATGGATGAGGCCCGATTTACACAAGCAGACGCTGATTACTTAGCCACCTTAACCGGCAACGCTGGCAATCGGTTATTTGCCGATGATTTCTTGGACTGGATGAAAGCCAATGGGGATTTTTCATCTCTATCTATGCGAGCGATTCCAGAAGGCAGGGTTGTGCATCCTAACGTGCCGCTGACTGAAATTGAAGGGCCGTTGGCGATGGCGCAAATTTTAGAGACCGCCCTGCTGAACAAGCTGAACTATGCGACACTAATCGCAACCCGAGCGGCCCGCATTAGTCAGGCAGCCAGAGGCAATACGGTTCTTGAATTCGGGATGCGGCGCGGGCATGACAGCGGGGTTAACGCTGGCGGCCGGGCGGCGATCATCGGGGGTGCGGCCTTCTCATCTAACACAGGGTTATCTGCAAAGATGGGGATACCGGCCAAAGGAACCCACGCACACAGCATGGTGCAGGCGTTTATCGCCCTGGGGTATAGCGAGCTGGATGCGTTTCAGGCCTATGCGGATATTTATCCTGATAACTGTTTGTTGCTAGTAGACACGATTAACACACTGGAAAGCGGGGTGCCGAATGCGATCAAAATCTTTGAAAAACTGAAAAAGCAGGGGCACCGGCCGGTAGGCGTCCGCTTGGACAGTGGTGACTTGGCTCATCTAACAGTTGAAACAGCCAAACTGTTAAACAGTGCTGGATTTGCCGATGCGTCGATTGTCCTTTCAAACGGGCTGGACGAGATGAGCATTTTGCAAATTATTTCCCAAATTCGGGAAGAGGCGGTTCAGGCAGGGATGGATGCGAACACGATCATCGGCCGGATGGTGTACGGGGTGGGGACCCAACTCATCACCTCTAACGGAGATGCGGCTTTGGGTGGTGTATTTAAGTTGGTGTCGCTTGAGAAAAATGGGGTGTGGGAACCGGCGATCAAAATTTCAGAGTCATCGCAGAAAACGCCTAATCCCGGCCGGAAAACACCGTGGCGCATTTATGACAAACGCGGACTGGCAACGGCCGACCTAATTGCGCTTGAGGGTGAGCGACCGCAATCGGCCGAAAAGCTGCACCTGCACCACCCGTCAATTCATGGGGTGTCACGGTCCATTCAGGCAGATGAGGTCTCAAAAATCGAACCGTTACACGCACAGATTTTAGAAGAAGGGCAAAAGACGTATGAGTTTCCGCCGCTGGAGCAGATTCAGGCACAGCGGACGGCCGATTTAGAGCGCCTAGACATCGGTGTGAAGCGCATTATTCACCCGCACATCTATCACGTATCTCTGTCTAAAAAATTGTGGGATCTAAAACAAGAGCTGATTCAGAAACACAAAGTCAAAAAATAAACGAAAGTAGGAGCCATAACAAAAAAGCCTGACAGCTCTTTGATTTCTGCCCTAAAGCGAAACCGACAAGAGCTGCCAGGCTAATTTTTTGCGTTATGTTACGTCTGGGTTAGTTTTCTCCCGCCTCTTCAGAAAATGAAAGCAAGTGCATGATGGGTGTTCCCATCGGTGAAAGCACATACCCCTGTAAACGTGGATTCACAACCACATCGCTAACCGAATGGAAAAACGGGATGCTTGCTGCGTCATCTATCAACAGTGCCTCAACTTCCTGGTAAAGTGCCAACCGACGGCCGCCATCCAGTTCAACACGAGCTTCTTCAAGCATTGCGTCTATGTCTGGGTTCGAGTATCGGGCGATATTAAACTCACTATCGGTATGGTAAAGCACGTCGAGGAAGTTTTGCGGATCTGGATAGTCAGCGCACCATCCGTATGAAACCATTTGCACCGGCTCTTCTTTGATGACCTCCGTATAGTTTTCCGGGTCCAGGAAAGAGATCGTGACATCAACGCCCAATACTTCGCGCCATTTTTCAATCAGGGCATTTAAATCGTCACGTTCTGAGTCACCATAGCCACCGGTGGTTATGGCGATGGGTGGCAATCCGTCTGCATAAGCTGAGTCGGCCAAGGCTTGTCTCGCCGCATCTGGGTCAAAAGTGGAGCTATATTCGGCCGCTAAATCGGCTGAAAAGCCCGGCATCGCTGGCGGGAAGATCGTCCCAGCGGTTAGGTTTGAGCCGTCAAACAAAAGATCATTCAACCCATCTTTATCAACCGAGAGCGCAAATGCACGGCGTACGTTGACATCATCAAACGGGGGCATGGCATTATTCATCTGCATTAACGAGGTACACAAAACGGTTGTTGAGAGCCATTGGTCGTGTAGCTCATGGGATGGTTTGCTGACTTCTAAAGCATCGGCCGCTCCCAAACCAACAATATCAATTTCCCCTGCTTCATACAGGCTTAGTCCCGATCCAACTCGGCCGATAAGCTGCACAATTCCTTGCAGCGCGGGTGGGGCATAATAGCTGGTGTTACTTGCAAACACCATCGCTTCCCCTTCCCGATATTCGGTCAAAACAAATGGACCGCTTGAATCAGCCTCAAACACCCATTCTTCATTATCTGGGTCAACGGTCTCAAGATTAAGCACAAACGAAACCGGGTAGGTTAGCTTCGCTAAAAAGTAGGGCTTAGGGCCGTCAAGTGTGACTTCAAGCGTGCGATCATTCACCACAACCACACCTGTGATCTCTTCGGCTTCCCCATCAACCACAGCTTGTGCCCCCACAATATCACCCAGATAGGTAGAAAATGTGCTTGAGCCGGTTTCAGGATCGGCCGCTCGCTCCCAGTTAGCCTTAACATCTGCGGCCGTCAACGGTTTCCCAGAGGCAAACGATAGTCCTTCGCGCAGTGTAAACGTATAAACCGTTCCATCTTCACTAATCGACCAAGTTTCTGCCAAATCGGGTTCAACTTGTAGCTGTGGAGACATGCGTACTAATCCGCTGTAGAGCATACCAACGGTGCCAGCGGCCGATCCTTCGGTCCGCGCAGGGTCCAACCTGCGCTCTAACGGATCACCGCCCAACATGACCAAGGTATTTTCCCGTTCGAGGCCAAACAGTTTGATCTCCCCCACCTCAGCGTCAGCCATCATTTGGCTCAACGTTGAACCGCTAATCTCCAATCCACCCGGAGGTGACAGTGCGATAACCAAAAATTCCCGCGTTGCGCTTTCAGCATACGCCAGCCAAAAATCAACAAGCGCACCATCTGCATTAGACAACGCATAGGTAGCGGTTTGAGCCGTCAAGCTATCCGCAAATGGGATTTCTTCTTCGCTCAGCAACTCGGCCGTATCCATTCCCCAAATGGCCAAAACTTCTTCACCAGAAAATTCTTCTTTCCAAAATTCAAAGTCTGTTTCGTTATCTTTGTAACTACTGCTCAAAGACATAAACGTACCCAAGTTAGGATCTTGGATCTGTAAAGATTCCTCATCGTCAGTCAAAACCTCCCATGTTGTTGGGTAGGTAAAAACTAGCCCATCACCTTCTTTTACATACACACCTTCAGGCACAGCGGTTGGTTCAGGCGTGGCCGTGGGTTCCGTTGTCGCGGTCGGTTCAGGCGTCGCTGTCGGCTCATCTGTTGCGGTTGGCTCAGGCGTCTCCGTAGGTGCATCTGTCGCAGTTGGCTCGGCTGTTGCAGTCGGTTCTGCAGTTGGCTCAGCCGTGGGGGCCAAATCAGCCACCTGTGTATTCTCTTCAGGGGCATCAGATTGGCAGCTAGTTAAAATAATGATTACGGTTAAAGCAGCAATCAGCAGTAGTCGTTTTGTTCTCATTAAGATTTCCTTGTTTGCAAAAAGTAGATCAGGCTTCCAAATAGTCCCAAAATAAATATGGCACCAAGCACAAGCCAGATTAGGTTATTTGTATTGGATGAAGGCTCTTCAGTTATATTTGTTTCATCTATTTCTAGTTCATTCTCAATCGATTCAGTTACTGTTTCGGCCGGAACGGTAGCCAGCGCCGCAACTTCAGCTTCTGCCGTTGGCGCCTCTGTGGGGATGGCCGTTAGCGTGGGCTCACTTGTCGCGGTTGCGGGCACAGTTGTGGGTGAATCAGGGGTGTGGGTTGGTGGGCTTGAGAGTGGGTTCACCAATGCAAGTGTCGCAATCGCTGTTGGCGTCGCGTCAGCAACCTCCGCGTCTGATTCCGGCGTAGGCGTCGCTTCAAAGCCGGTTGTGCGTCGCCATTCAACATCAAGCCCGGCCGTATCAAACCCGTAGACTTCCTCTAAAGCGACATCGATTTTCTTGCCACTTCGCACCGTATCCAGTAGCTCAAACATCATCTCTGAGCCGTATTCATCGATCAAATATTCAACGATCACAAAGCTTTGGGTGTAAGAAAGGGAAGCACTAGCACCATAGGCTGAAAACCCATTGGCCAATGTCAAAAGCGGAGGCAGTTCATCTTCTGACAGTGCAATCTTAAACGCCGCGAGCTCTCTCTCGTCAGTTTCGTTTTCAGCATAACGGGCTAAGCCCTCGTTCAACCATGTCGGCAATCCAGTTCCATAGCAGTTAAACATCAGCTCCCCTACGACCAAGTGGGCTAGTTCATGTGGAATGACTTGGTTTTTCCATGCATCTTGATCGGGGCGAATGCCTAAAATCGTGATCCCATACTCAGGAAAGGCGACCCCACCGGCCCACTCGGGAGAGTAAACAAGGGCTTCTTGCACGTCGTCGCTGCTGGGATAAACCCAAAGTTGGCTCGTCTCCGGCCGGGACACTCCGATATCACGAGATATTAATTCGAGTGAATCGTCGGCAATTTGCAAAATGCTATTCCCAAAATCGGCATCACCGTCAGCCCAATTGACAACAACGCCGTTTGATTCGGCCGTTTGCCAATCATATCTCTCATCTATGACGATCTCAGATTGCCGCTCTGTAATGAGCACATTTCCATCTGCGTCCTCAATCTCCCATTCCCACCAAATTTCGGTTCCGGGGGGCAAAGATCCACTTCGCTTTAGCTCCCACTCCCATGCCAGCCGCACAGATTGGTTGGGTTCAAGTTCAACCTTCTGTTTTGATCCAGTGCTCTGGCACGACCGGCCGTTTGTGCCATAAATCAGCGTCGCCTTTTCAATATCAACAGCGCCTGCTGCATCCAGCTCAAACGTGATTGTGTCGGGGAAATTTACCGAAATCGTTTCATCATCTGTTGAAATTGAATCCTGAGCAGAAGTGACATCAATCGGAAAAAAAACGAGTAGGGCAACTATTATCCAACTAAATCGGGTTAATTTAGGCAAAAATTCTCCTCAATGCAAAATGTTGAACACAGAGGGGCCGAAAGGATAAGTTACTAATGATCAAACTTCCATTTAGAAACCCAAAGTTAACAAAAGCAGCTCTGTATTCTTTTGATTTATTTAAGTGTAAGTGGGCAAAGCTATACAAGTAGTTTTTATTGAATAAAACAATTGATAACGGATAGACACAGGCGAAGCTCCATTAAAAACTCCGGTGGAGACAATTTCATGAAATTCATTGGCAAATAGATAAAAAATTTGTTTAACTATTTGGCCGGATTCATGAAATCCGATCCGAGTATATTTTACATATTTTTTCTCGATTTCAACTGCACGTAACTTAAATTGAAAGATTTATCTTGATTTTGATAAGGACTTAAGTCACCCGCATTTTCCTGAACGAACCTGCATCCAATACAGAGCGGGGTATAATTTAAGAATATGCAAGACATCACAAAACGATTAGGCATCTTCCCGTGGTTAATAATCGGACCTGCATTGGCCGCTATCGCCGTGGGAGCACTCATCCAAATAACCAACACTTGGCCGTTTGAACCCAATCTCAACCGAGACCTTGTACGCTCGATATCATCTGAAAATGCAAACGCGGTTGATATTATGGAAGTGATCATTCCAGAAAGTTTGGTTGCCTTCTTGTTTGCCATTGCGCTGGTTGTCTTAGGCGCTTCTATGCCGTTTGTCTATTTGCTCAATCGTCGCATTTTTCGCCGGCCGCCAACAGCCTTTGATGTTTCTCGGCAGTCACTTGAATTAGGGGGATGGATTGCGCTGGCGCTCATGTTCCATATGAACCGGGTTCTTAGCTTTGCATTGTTTGTCTTGATTGGGGTGGTGATTTTTCTCTTCGAACTGGTAATTTTAGTACGACTACATGCGCGCAGAAATCTAGAATTTGAAGATGACGAGTTAGATGAGATTGAGCTCGCGGCCGAATCCTAACCTCTACGAGGCAAAACAAGAGCCTTTTAGCTGGCACTTAGACCCGATTTCTCATTTATTTTGTGCGTATCACAAGAAAAGACACTTATACTGTTAACTTAAATGACTATGCTCCCAAACTGCAGCTTTGCATCACCTTGTCCATCCTTAACTAAGTCATATTAATCAGGTTTCGAATTTTAAAGCGAACAATCACAATTTAAATTATTCGCGTTTGTCTCCAACCGAATGAATTCATTTTTTGAGTCAACACTTATCAAGTCAATTGTCCTCCTATTGATCCCACCTAAACAGGAGGATGAGGCTCGGACTCTACTGATAAACATTAGTTTCTATTCGTTATTGGTTGGCTTTTTTATTACCGCATCCCTTGCTTTATTTTTTGCACGGCAAGAGCTTTGGGTTCATGTCTTTACAACGGGGGGAACTGCAATTTGTGCGATTTGGGGCTTATTCTTGATTAAAGCCAACCGAGCTAATCAGGCGGTTGCAATTGTTACAGGGTACGCTTATATCGCCGCTTTGGTTGGGGTCACAGCAAACCGTGGGTTAGATGATATTGGGGTTCAAGCCATCTACCCTATCTTGATGATTATTGGGGTTTTGCTTAATCCAAAAGCGCTCACCTTCTATGCCTCAATCACCCTGCTCTGGTTAGTTGTTTCAGCTTATCTTGAATCAATTGGTTTTTATCAGGGGGCTGAAGACATTTACAGTCCGCTCCAAAAAGGGTTTATCACCGGCTCGATCTTTGTCCTAATGTTTATGATCTTGCGTTACGTGGTTCAAAACACTTTGGTCACCAACAATAATTTGATCGAGGCCAAGAAACAGGCGGATGAGTCGAATCGGTTGAAAAGTGTCTTTTTAGCCAATATGAGCCACGAACTGAGAACCCCATTAAACGCGATTATCGGCTACAGCGAGGGTCTGCTAGAAATTGCGGCCGACGAGCAGAATCTAGATCAATCTACCGTTTCAGATGTAAGTCGAATTCATCAGTCAGGGAAAAGTTTACTGGTTCTCATTAACGATATTCTAGACCTCTCTAAAATTGAAGCGGAGCAGTTTGAAATTGTGACCCATGATTTTTGCCTGAATGATTTGCATTCAGACTTAATGGCAACCGTTTTGCCGATGGCGACTAAAAACGGAAACAAAATCAATTCAATAGGGTTTGAAGAAGGGGTCCGGCTAGTTACAGATCGGCAAAAGCTAAGACAAATATTGTTGAATTTGTTATCCAATTCGCTTAAGTACACAAAAAACGGCAATGTTTCAGTCACCTTTTCCCAATCCGCTGATTATTATGCATTTGAAGTATCAGATAACGGGATCGGTATACCTGAAGCGGAACTACCATTTATTTTCGACTCATTTCGTCAGGCAGACAATTCACTTTCAAGAGCATATACGGGGACGGGGCTGGGATTGGCTATCACAAAGCGTTTAACAGAACTTTTGGACGGCAAAATTGAAGTCCGAAGCACGGTCAACAAAGGA
Organism: Chloroflexota bacterium; assembly: GCA_020628815.1. Classification (GTDB taxonomy): domain Bacteria; phylum Chloroflexota; class Anaerolineae; order Promineifilales; family Promineifilaceae; genus WTJY01. Next base: position 13,883 of record JAHDEN010000155.1, read on the forward strand.
AGCATGTTTAAAGTCTATATATCAACTAAGCCACCGGCCGCACTGGAAGAACTCTCTGGTTTAGCGATGCTTGAAACAACTTAAGATCAAACAAATAACTTCTATTGGGTCGCCATTTACGTGAATGGGAGTGAAAGTTCAAACCCATCAAAATATTTTTCTACTTAGCTCCCTATCCAGATTTAATATATTTCAAGCAACTTACTTTTTTAAAACAAGCGCAAAACACCTGCTATAATACGCGCACAATGAAAGAGTATTTACGACAAATTCCAGCAATCAACAGCCTCCTTGAGTCTAGCATCGGGATCGAATTGATCTCACAATTTGGGGCAGATATGACAACCGAACATATTCGCCAAGCTGTGGATACCACGCGCCGAGTCATTTTGGCAGGTGGTGCGAATGGCACACCTCCATCGTCCGAATCTATATTGGTGCTGGCGGAAACTACCCTTTCACAATCGCTAGCTCCCTCGTTACACGGGGTGATTAACGCCACGGGCGTTATCATCCACACAAATTTAGGGCGGGCGACGTTGAGCAAAGCGGCCCAAGCGGCCGTTCAAGAAGCCGCGGCCAGATACGGGACCCTAGAGTTTGACATTGAAAACGGCAAGCGGGGGAAACGGGACAACCATGCGGAACGATTGTTAACCCAGGTTACCGGAGCTGAATCTGCACTGTTAGTCAACAATACCGCCTCGGCCGTGATGATGATGCTTTCGACCTTTTGCCAGGGCAAAGAAGTGATCATCAGTCGTGGCCAGCTGGTTGAAATCGGGGGTGGCTTTCGGGTACCGGACGTTATGGCCCAGTCAGGCGCCATTTTAAAAGAGATTGGCACCACCAACCGGACCCATTTGCGTGATTACGAAAATGCCATTAACGAAAATACGGCCGCCATTATGGTCGCGCATCATTCAAATTTTAAAATTGTCGGGT
>JAHDEN010000156.1 GCA_020628815.1 Chloroflexota bacterium
GTTCAGGATGCACCCACGGCAGATGGTAATACTCCATAAAATTTTCACCGACCAATTTGTAATTCGCATCAAACGTAAACTGCTGGGTGGCCGCAATCTCCCAATCTTCAAGCTGATAAGGGGCAAACCGCTCAGGCAAGTCACCCAACTGTTCAGCCAGCGGTGGTGGATTTTCACCCATGTGGATAAAGATCAGCATCCCCCAGCTATCCACGTGCAGATCAAACAGCGGATAATCTTCTTTGGTGAATTTGTCGACCCCACCCATGTCAAACATCCCCTGCATGTCGGGTGGAATGTCAGAGCCTTCAAACAGTGGTGTGCCTAAACATTTGCCGTTTAAGTCATAGGCCCAGCTGTGGTAGGGGCAGCGGATGCGGGCTGACTTTACGGCCGTACACTCCGCATCCAACATTTGCACCCCACGGTGGCGACACACGTTGTAAAACGCGCGCAGCTCACCTTCTTTATTTCGGGTGATGATGATCGACTCACCGCCGACTTCTACCACTTTCACGTCGCCTGGCTTTTTAACCTCTGGCAACACAGCGCACGGCACCCAACTATTTTGGAAGATCTGCTTTTGCTCCAGCGCGTGAAATTCTTCAGACGTGTACGCCTCAGGAATAATTGTCAGCGCATGTTCCACGGCCGCGCGGGTGTGTTTATAGGTTTCTTCTTTCAAAAAGTCTTCAGGCTTGAAGGATTCGGGATAAAGTTTGTTATAGGGGGTTTTGCTCATGGGAACTTCGCTCCAGTGGCCAGTGTGCGGGCCGAAGGCCACTGTCTACTGATGACCTAATAAGGTTGATATCTCACTAGTTGTTTCGACCAATAATTTCCCAAGCTCTTTGACTCGCTTGGTGCTAATTCTTGAAGTGGGGCCGCCGATACTGATGGCGGCCAATATATCACCGTGCTGGCTAAAAATAGGGGCGGCCACAGCGCAGATGCCGATTTCAAGTTCGTCTATAGCTGCCGCATAACCTTTTTGACGCACAGTTTCTAATTCTTTTTTGAATTTGTCAGGCTGGATAATGGTTTTGTGGGTGAACTTTGGCAACGTATTGAGATCGATCTGGGCCAAAACATCGGCCGGTTGCCATGCCAGCAATACTTTACCTGTAGATGTAGTGTGGGCATCAAATCGCACACCCGTATACTGCGTCATCCCTAGCAAATGCTGTCCGGTAGATTCATCAATCACCATCGATAGCGGCCGTTTTTTGCCATCAGCCCCATCATCTGCCAGCCACAACACATCGAGCGTTGTGCTTTCAGTTGTTTGCCTAGCCAACTTGCGCAGATAGGGCTGTGCCACCTTACGAAATGGATTGGCGCGCATAGCACGGCCGCCTAGCCGAATCAGCTCCGCCCCGAGCATATACTCGCCCAGCATATTTTTGGCGATGATGCCTTCTGCTTCAAGGGCAGAGAGCAGCCGAAAAACGGTTGTCTGTTTTAGTCCGCTGGCTTCAACAAGATCCTGCAATGACCAGTAGCGATGTTGGTCGCTAAAGAGCTGAATTAGCTGAAAGGTGCGGCCGATGGATTGGGTGCCTGCGTATTTTTCCATTTCCGTATTATGGAAGCATTTTCCATTTGGTGGAATTTTAGCGCATTCATTTTCAATAGCAAAGGATTTGATGCGTTAGATTTCAATCGGTTAAGGTCGTACACTCGTTGGTTCGCTAGATAATTCATCTGCATAAAATTAAACCTAAAATGAGGCACCCATGGCACAATTCCAACCTGAAAAATTAAGATTAAAAGGAAAAATCGGTCACTTTTTGATCTTGCTGCTCGTCATCCATTTTGCTTACCCATTTTCTGAGGGTGGCGTGTGGGCGAGCGCAATTTGGATCACCTTTTATTCGCTTTCTGTAGGTTACGGAGCCTATCTTACTAGCCAATCAGTTTTGCAAGTTCGAATGACCGGTGCTCTGACACTACTTACCATCCTTACTGGAGCGGTCTGGGCATTTACTAGCAATGATGTTTTGGTGAACGGTGCGCTTTATGTGTTTTACATTGTGATCATTGCCAATTTAGCCTTCATCATCCAAAACTTTTTCAGGTTTGTCTTTCTCGCCAAAATGGTCACGAGGGATGTCTTGTTTGGAGGGGTTTCAATTTATATGTTGATTGGCAATATCTTCACCCCGACTTACCTGCTGCTAAATGTTTTAATCAAAGAATTTACTGGTGAGTTTGCGTTTGGGGTGCACACGTATGATGTAGCGATTACGTGGCAGCGAATGTACTACTTGAGCTTTACGGTGCTTACAACTTTGGGATTTGGGGATATCACACCGGTCACAGCGTTTGCTGAGCCATTTGTGCTGGCTGAGGCTGGCATCGGGGTTCTTTATGTTGCGATTTTGATGGCTAGGTTGGTTTCGCTTTATGAAAGCCACCAGTCTTCAATGGGGTAATCAGTGTGGATAGGGCTCTCAAAAGGTCACAGTTGCGGATGATGCTGATTTGCGCTGTGGGGCGATTCACAAATTTAAAGCATCAATTTGCTGGTCGTTAAATCGCCTAGAATTTAAACAGGCGAGTTGATGTGAGAGACTGATGAGCATGAGCTAAAGGAAAGCTATAAGAAAAAGGGAATAGTGGAGTTCTTGAATCCATCTTAATAAATCCTGCGTACTCTGTGTCATGACGTCATAAAAAGCAGGCCGCATGTGGCACGTTGCAGGTATATGAGCCTGCCAACCGCTGCACCTGCAACCTTCAACTTGCAACATTTATTCCCTGGAGATTACCCATGACTCAGACAATTCATATTCATTTATCCAATTATTCATCAAAACGCCGTTTTCTGTTGGCGGCACTCTTTTTATTTGTTTTAGGGGGGATGGCGACCCTCGTAACGCCACGAGCATTTGCGGCCGAAGTTGCTGCCTGCACGATACGCATCAACGGCACCTACGAAAATGTTGGTTCCGGTGAGTTTGAAGCATGTGCGGATGCGATTCACCAAGCGGGAACAACGGTAAACGGCCGCTATCAGGTTGGCCAATGGAGCACCTACACAGTGGTGACAGACGTTGAGCGTAACGCGTGGTATCGGAACACGGGCAACAGACGCTTTAGCTACTACGGGGCTGTGCCAGAAATTGTGGCAGATGCTGAGCCGATCCCGGCCGATCCGAATGATCCTGACGGTGATGGGATTGTGGGTGATGCAGATAGATGCGCGGCCGAGCCTGAAACCGTCAACGGCGTTTTTGACAGTGACGGCTGCCCCGACACGATCGACGATCTTTTAACCTTTGCAGAAAACGACCTAAATCAGTGGTGGGATCAGTTATTCACCGAAAGTAATTTGACCTATTATCCACCTCGTCGCGTAGTGCCTTATCGCGAAGCACCGAACCAGCGCTTAGAAAACAACGCCTTTTACACCTCTGGTGGCCACTACATCGGCTACGACCTTGACCTAATGGAGCGATCTCTCAATCGCCACGGCGACTTTGCACCGGTGGCGATTCTGGCGCATGAATGGGGGCATTTGGTGCAAGCCAATCTTGGTATTCGGCAAGAGTACACCATCCTGCAAGAGCTACAGGCTGACTGTTTGGCCGGTGCATATGGAACGTACTTGGAAGAGCGCGGAAATTTAGAAGAGGGTGACCTTGAAGAAGGGTTGCAGCAAATGTTTGCAATTGGAGACTCACCCAATGTGCCGTGGTTCCATGCTAGCGCACACGGGACCGGTGAACAGCGGTACGAAGCGTTTCAACACGGCTTTGATAACGGTGTTGAAAGCTGCATAGACGTTTATAGTAGCTAGAAGTTTAGCGAGGTCGAAGAATGTGAGTTCTTCGACCTCGATTTTATTTAGCTAGCGTGAAACAACAGGGAGCCAAATGGTGCTGCCATCAGCTCCCCCATGTTGAAGCACTGGAATAAAACCGCTGGTGATTGTGTAGCTATCGCTTTGTGATGATCCGGCCGCCGGTTGGCCAACCACATTTGTTATCGAGTAGCTGTCAGAGTCTGCTGAGTCACCACTAAATAAAGCGAACCGTTGATTAATGTAGCTTCCAGACGATTGGGCAAAGCTGATGCCAAGCGGTATGAGCAGAAGTAGAAATGCCAAAATGATCAGTTTTTGTTTCATTTTGAACACCCCTAATCGATATCGATAAATAGCGGAATGGTGCCAGTTTCAGCATCAATTGAGCCAGCCACTTTGCCCACGACAATGGCACCTTCACTTGCGGCCGCACGGCCAAACGTCCCACTGGTAGAGATCGCCAGCTTATCCCCAATCTCCCAGCTAACTTGTCGGCCGACAGCATCGAGATTAACGGCCGGTGCCAGCCCATCTGTGATGATAACCAAATAGCTTTGTGACTTAATGTTTCCCGCGGCCGGAGAAAAGTCTGCATTTTCAATCCCTCCGCCATGATCAACCCTGTTGAACACGATCAGCTCAGCGGCTACACCAATCACAGCTTTTTGATTCTCTCCATCAACTTTGGCGATGCCCAACATCGATTCCCCATTTTCAGGCGAAGGGGAGACCCCGGCTAAGGCGACCAAGTCACCGGGTTGAACGGTTGCATCTCCTAGATTAATGGCTAAAAGCCGGGTGCCACCTGAACGATCGACAATTCCGTTTGTGCTGATGCCTCCATCTCCACCAAAGTAAGCGTCAAAAAAACCGCTGTTACTTTGAGCATATAGCCCACGGTAATTGTTGCTGAAAATGCGCGCACCATATCCAAGTTGAACCGCCGTGTCAGTCCCTCTAGCAAAGAGTCCTTTTCCACCCTCAAAATATCCCCCTTCATTATTAAAACTAAAAGAATTCGATGTGTCTCCCCGGCCGTAAACGCCTACCCCTTGATTGCTTTCTCCGTACACGCCTGGGGCGTAAATGTTAGGATGAGATCTGTCAGCACCGCTGTATCCATAAACCCCGATCCCATTTATGCTGTAAAAATAGCCACCGTATCCTTCATTCGGATTACTTCCACCATCAAAGCCGTACACCCCATACCCATTTTTGGTTTGCCCAAAAATCGCCCGGCCGTTTTCGGCCAGTCCATAAATCGCGTTGCCGGTGGTCGTTTGCCCCGCAATCGCACCACGATTAAAGGCAAACGTGTCGTTATTTTGATGCACTTCAAGCGTGTAGCTGTTGGTCACAGCACTTGCTGTCCCTTTGATAACCGCACCCGGCCGTAGCGTGTGGGCCATGGGGGATGGCAAAAGCTCCTGACGTGGTGTGAGCAGCTCGCCCCCAACCGTTTGCGCCAGCCACAACTCCTCACCGTTGAAAATGTCTTCATCAATTTCAAGCTTGGTTTCAAACAGACCGTTTTCTACACCGATCAGCCTGTCACCCGAATCCCACAGCAACGTCCCACCGGTCTCCGCATTGTAGAGTTGGAACTGGATCAGATAATCACCCGTCAGGGGGTCACCGTTGTTATCGGTCAAAAATCCTTGATAGCTGATAGCATCAGCCACAACATCTACAGGTGCAGAGGCGGATGAGGCGGGATTGTTATTCGCACCGACTAAGGTTGGCCAATAAGCCCCTAATCCACCTAACACCAGCAATGCCAAAGCTCCGATAAAAACGGTCGGAAGATAGTCTCTTACTTTCATTTTTTCTCCATTATTCAGGTCGTCTTTTCACACACAGTCAACTAATCCCCTAATTGTACCTGCAATTTTAAAGCAGGAGGGTAGCTTGGATCGATCTGTAGGCTCCGCTCAAGAGCAGTTTTTGCGGCCGGAAAATCCCCTTGTTCAGCATAGGCAGTTGCTAGCCCCAAGTACCCATCGGCCGAGTTCGGTTCCCAACGTACGGCCTGGGCAAATGCAACCTGAGCGGCCGTAGGGTCGTTTAATTGCAAATGGCTCCACCCCAAAATTTGGAAGGCGATTCCATCGGTAGTATCTAAATTAACAGCTTGTGCAGCCAGTTGCTCTGCTTGAGAGAATCGGCCGGTGCGGTAGGCGAAATCGGCCGCTTGACGCGCCGTCAGACCAACGGTGGGTGCCAACTCAAGCGCTCGCTCAAAAGCCGCAATCGCTTGCTCCGTTTTTTGGTGGGATTGGTTTTCAAACGCCGCCCGTCCATAAATACTGGCTAGCTGGGTAAAAAGCACAGGATCGGTCGGCCGGAGCAGAATCGCTTGCTCCATCACTCGCCCTGCCTGATCAAATTGGCCAAGCTCAGCCGCTGTCAGTGCGGCAGCAACATGGTACTCCGCGCGAAACGGCTGGACGGCCGCCGCTTTGGTATAAGCGTCCAAAGCGACTTCTGGCTGACTTTGGGCCAGCGCCTGTGTGCCGCGCCAAGCCTGCACGTCGGCCCACAGCGGCCGCAGATTGAACCAGCCGATTGCCACAATAACCACAGCGGCAATCGTGCCAGCAATTAAGTAATTGCTTGACCGGGGCCTGTCGGGCTGGGGGTGATGGGGTGTCTGCAAGCAAAGCGGGGCGGTTAAGAAAGCGAGTGCGAACCAAAAGATGAGGGCAGTTGCGGCCACATCGAATAAAAACAGATTGCCGATTAAATGAGCACAAACAACGGCGATGCAAGCGGCCGTCCACGGTTGATTTTTATCAGGCTGTTTGCTGAAGCGATGAGCGTTTGACCACAGCACAGCTACCACAATGGCTATAAAAATCGCAGTGGCAACAACGCCGTAGCTTAGCGACCAATCAATCAACCAGTTGTGGGCTCGATCAGTCACAACACCACGTCCTTGATAATAAACTAGCTCCGGTGGATAGACGGCCGGGAAATAAAGCTCTAGCGTGTCAGCCCCATATCCCAACCACAAACGAGGCCACAAAAGCTGGAGCGCCGCTCGCCAAATGGTCCAGCGTGCTGCAATCGAGCCACCGCTGGTAACCCCCTGCCACAGCCAAAAGCTCAATCCTGCCCCGGCCGCTGTGAGCCATCCGGCCAAAGACAGGTACCGAGACTTTGGTTTAAAATCTTTCTGGAGCCAGAGATAAACGGTTACCCCAACCAAAGCAGCTACCCATGCACCGCGCGCCTGCGTCAGAAAGATGACGATACACTCAAGCGCAATCAGGAGCTTAAAGCTAACTCGTTGCCAAGGCGCTCGTCCATCATGCGCTACGGCAAGTGTGAGCGGCAGCAGTAGGGCTAAATAGGCACCGGTAAAGTTTGCCCGGCCGAGCGTTGTGACCAGCTGGCTCCGGCCGTCTGAAACTATTGGCAACGGCTGCCATCCCGCCGCTTGGGCCAATCCCAGCAGGCATATCGGCACCGCTGTTAGAACCGCCACCGTTAGAATGAGCTTTCCATCTTTAAGATCAAGCTGAGTAGCGGTACACACATAAAAAAGCAAAAAGCTAAGTTGCGTCAGGGCTCCATTGGTCCGATCAAGCGAGCCTAAGAAGGCGATTGAGCCGTACTCACTTAGCACAGTTGATAAACAGATGACCAAGGCAAGCGACACAATTAGTTTTAGAATATGCGGGGGTAGTTTTTTTGTAGGATGGGTGGGCCACCCTTGAGACGTTCTGAGCAAACATATGCCTGCCAAAACCGAAATTAGCGTGCGGGCCAACCAGATTTTAGACGCTTCAAACTGCTGTTCAACCCACAAATTTACGAACAGCGGCGTTAAGATAACAAGCAATAACCAAATAGATCGTTGCCAATTTTCGGCCGGATGATTCGCTGAATTCTGCATCACCTTCAAGCATAACAGCTAAACTTTATGATGGGGAATAATAGGTTTTGCTTGACACAGCGGCTTAACCCCATCACAATGCACTTGCTATGTCTGAAGTGATCAAAATCAACTCATACATCGAAATACCTCGATCAGATCTAACCTTTCGTACCGCACGCTCTGGCGGCCCGGGTGGACAGCATGTCAACACGGCCGATACCAAGGTGATTTTGAGCTACAACATCGCTGATTCGGCCGCGCTGCGTGAGGCATTGTCTGTATCAAAGTTCGAGCGGGTATTAGAACGTTTGGCGAATAAATTGGATAAAGATGGAGTTTTACAGGTCACCTGCCAAGAGACTCGCAGTCAGTTGAGCAATAAAGAGATTGCGGTAGAGCGCTTTGCCGCCATTATCAAAGGGGCGTTGGTTGAGCCGAAAAAGCGGAAAAAGACCAAGCCAAGCCGTGCGGCAAAAGAACGCAGACTCAATTCAAAAAAGAAGCGGGGCAACCTAAAAAAAGATCGCAGCACAAGCTGGGGATAACAAAAACGGCCGATGGGTTTTAAACCCACCGGCCGTTTTTTATTTATAACAAAGCCGTGCCGCTTGGTGCGACATCTGGCGCAAGAGTCTATACGAGTAAACTCCAAGCGATAACCAACGACAAAATGACAAACACGATGCTGGGAGCTGTTTCACCCATGCTATCGCCACGACGAACGTGCGTATAAACTGCACCACCCATCAAGATGGCTAAACAGACTGCAGCAATACCTCCAAGTAGTAGCGCCGTTGAGCTGGTGATAAAAATTGAAAGAGCCAATGCGATGCCTGCTAACAACTCCGCAACTCCGATCAATTTAACCTGAGTGGCAGAAAAATCCTCAACCCAAGCCATATTTGCTGAAAGCGCTTCTTTTGTCTGACTGGCTTTCATCCCCCCGGCCGCCAGCATTGCGACGCCGACTAGCCCTTGAATAATATTCAATACGATATCCATGATTGTTATCTCCTTTTTAAATAACTTTTCCATAAGCGGACTCAAGCCCACTTATGTAGTAGAAACCCTCTCAGCCTAATGAGTTACGGATTTCGACCCTCTAAATAACTTCTAAACCAAACCCTGAACAGACCCCAACAATCTCCAAATAAGTTCCTAACAAAGCGGGGCTATTCTACTGTCATCAACGCAACTACAAACGGCTCAGAGAAAACTTTGACCAAACAGAAAGTCGCTGCAGAGATAAAATCAAAATTTATACATTATTTTATTTATAAAAGGACAATTATTATCATGAACACAAAACAAAAATGGATGACGGCCGGAATCGGCGCACTTGCAACTTTAATGATCGGTGGTGGACTGTTGATCACCACTCCCGCTAGCGCAGACGGTGGGTTAGTAGACACCGTTGTGGCAGCAGTTGTTGACGGAGATGTTGAACGAGGACGTGGCGGCAACGGCCGTGGACGCGGTGGCAACATCAATACCGGCGAATTTTTAGCGGTAGAACTTGGAATTTCTGAAGAAGAGTTGAGCGAAGCGCGCCAAGCAGCTCGTGACGCGGCTACCGAAGACATGACCCGTGAAGATCGTCAAGAGCTATTTGCTAGCCAGCTTGGCTTAAGCGTAGAAGAGCTCGAGGTTGCTTATGAAGCGGCCGAAGATGCAGCTATCGCCCAAGCACTGGCTGACGGCACCATCACCCAAGAGCAGGTTGACCTGCGTGAAGCAAAAGAGGCTTTCAACGACGTTTTCGACAAATCTGAAGCCAAAGCTGAGATCCTTGGCCTGACAGTTGAAGAACTTGAAGCAGCTAAAGAGGCTGATACCGACAAAGAAGAATTGTTGGAAGATGCAGGTCTGACCCGCGAAGAGTTTAAAGCAGCAATGGAAGAAGCTAAAGCTGACGCACTTGCAGAGGCAGTTGCCAATGGTGACATTACGGCTGAGCAAGCTGAGCTAATCGAGAATGCCCCAGAGCGGAACGGCCGGGGTAACCGTGGACAAAACAATGGCGGCAACGATGTTGAAGGAGGAGTTGAAGCAGACGCATAAACTCTAATATGACATCACAAATCATCTAACATAGTTCTCCTCTGTACCGGCTGGTCGTTGAAAAATGACCGGCCGGTTTTTGTTTTTGGTAAATTTTTGTCAATATTCAGAATCAGAGATACATTGCAAAAAATTTTGCATTGGAGAAATCATGTCAGGAGAAACCTTTGTTGAGTATAAAGATTCGTTTTCATACGGATCAAGGCCGGACCTTTCATTTAAATTTTTGAAGGGATTGTCTGAAGAAGAGGCAGCTACTTTTTTGCATGATCTGATTACCAAAGTTGGAGAAGCAATTGACGATGGGGATGCGACTCGGATCATTGAGCATGTGACTCAAGGGCAGATTGAAGCTTATTCGAAGCCAACCCAATGGGCTTACGATGATGGTCCTTTTGCCAAACTTGCAAAACCGGTACGCGAGAGTCGGATTGGTTTACTGACTTCAACCGGCCACTTTTTGGAAGGGAAGGATCCAGAGCCTTTTGGAGTCAAAAATATGACTCAGGCTGAAGCGGTTGAAAGGATTACTGATTTTGTTAAATCAACTCCTGAGCTCTCAGAGATCCCGGCCGACGTCCCGGCCGATCAATTGCTTGTACGTCACGGCGGTTACGACATTCGTGGGGTGCAGGCTGATCGCAATGTCGCTCTGCCGATTGATCGGATGACTGAATTGGCGGCCGAAGGTGTGATCGGTGACTTTGCCTCACCTGCTTACTCGTTTGTGGGTGCGGCCGCGCAAACCCCCATCAGCCGAAAGTTGGCCCCCAAATGGGCAGATATGTTCAAAGAACGGCAAATTGAAGGTGCCGTTCTGGTCCCCGTCTGACCGGTTTGTCATATGTCCGTTGGACATATCGCACGTGCGTTTGAAGAAAATGGGATTCCGACGGTGATTGTCGCCACGAAGGCGTTCCGGCCGCGGCTTGAGGTAATGTCACTGCCTCGTTTGGTGTTGACTCCGTACCCGATGGGGCGGCCGTTGGGAGCGCCAAACAATGCGGCCGGTCAACGACAAACGTTGCTAGCGGCACTAGATTTGCTTGAAACGGCCGAATCAAATGGGTCGATTGTGGAAGTAGACTACCCATATCGTTGAGTTTGACTCATTCGCTGAAAGTTTCTGCAAATGCAAGGCTCACCATGCGAATGAGATAATCCCTACTTTCTACGCCTCACTTGTCTGCGGCGGCCCGGCCGAGTGATCAATTTTCTGACCGATATGTTGCTTTCCCTGCTGGCGCGCTAGCTCCACCTGCTTTTGCCGTTCTTCAAACGCTGCCCTTTGGGCCGGAGACACATCGTCAATGCAATGTTGGCAAGACACCCCGATATGGTAATCGGGATGAGCCAGCTCCTCGGGCGAAAGCGGCCGTTTACAGGCAAAACACATTTCATGCTCACCCGGTAGCAGGTCATGATTAACCGTCACTCGGTCATCAAATACAAAGCACTCTCCGTCCCACATACTTTCCTCTTTTGGCACCGCTTCTAAATATTTAAGGATGCCGCCGTGCAAATGGTAGACCTCTTCAAATCCCTGTTCCAGTAGCAGTGAAGTCGCTTTTTCACATCGAATCCCACCTGTGCAGAACATCGCTACCTTTTTGTCTTTTTTAGGGTCAAGATTTTTTTCAACGTAGTCCGGGAACTGCCGAAACGCATAGGTATGCGGATTAACCGCCCCTTTAAATGTCCCTACGCCGTATTCATACTCATTCCGAGTATCAATTAAAACCACATCTGGATCAGAAATTAGCTCGTTCCAATCTTCCGGCTCAACATAAGTCCCAACCAATTTTGTGGGGTCGATGTCCTTCATCCCAATCGTCACAATCTCTTTTTTGAGCCGTACTTTCAAACGGTGAAACGGAATCTCATCTGCAAATGACTCTTTGTGCTCAAGATCAGCCAATTCGGGATAGCTGCGCAAATGTGCCAACACGTTATCCATCCCTACACGGGTGCCAGCAATGGTGCCGTTTACACCTTCGGCCGCTAGCAGCAGCGTCCCTCGCACCCCTTCAGCCTCCATTTTGTCATGGATGGCGTCCCGCATTTCTTTATAGTTGGGGAGGGCAACAAATTTATATAGAGCTGAAATTACGATTGGATGAGTCATAGGCCAATTATAGGCAAGGTTTGTCTGTGTGGGAACCTTTTTTACATTTAAGGTTAACTGTTTTAGCTTTCCTTGGTCGGTTGATGCCACATTAGAAATTGATGCTTGACCATTGAATAATGGCCCTCAGATAGCCTACAGGGAGTATTTCGGGATTTCGTTATTTGAAATTCTATTATTGTGCAGAGATTATTAGTACCCTATACTCTAATTAAATCCCATAGAATTTGCATACGGGTCCGAATAGCTAGAAGGTAAAGCTCGGTATGCTTTCAGATAATCAAACTACTTTTACTCCCCAAAAAATAGAAAAAGAACGGCCGAATGATGTGATATCTTCGGTGGTGCGGGCTTTTAAGATAATGGAGCTGTTGTCTGAGTGCCCTAACGGCCTGTTGCCAAAAGAAGTTGCCTACAAGTTAGATATAAACATAAGTACCTGCTATCACCAATTAAATACTATGTTGGCCACAGGCTATGTGACAAGGGATGCTGAAACGTCACGTTTCAATTTGACTCCCAAAATTCAGTACCAAAAACCATCCTCTGCAGTCCATTCTCCGGCCGAAATCGTTGGCTTTCTCAATCCTCATCTCAACTCATTGCAGCAATCTTCAGAGGAAAGCGCCTATCTATCTTTATGGAACGGTCATGATATTTACATTGCAGATATGGTTTTGGATGCTGAAAATGTTTTAGTTGATCAGCTGTATGTTGGGTTTAATAGCGGCAATCACTCTATGGCATTAGGCAAAGTGATCCTCTCAAATCTCGAACAACAGACCATGGAAGATTACATTGAGCGGAACCCTTTGGTTCGCTATACCCAGAAAACCATAACCAACCCCAAATGTTTTGTACAGCATCTGGATATGATTTCTACGACCGGGTACGGCACCGATCAAGAAGAGAGTTTTGATGGAGTGTTCTGTTTTGGGATGCCGGTGTACGGAGTCGAAAATCGAATCATCGGTTCGATGGGGATCACCACAACTCAGTCTCGATTTAGGCAACAAGATGATCTCTATTTGGAGATGCTGGCTCAGGTAAGCAATGCGGCTTCACTCACTCTGGCTACTGTCGATTGTATTGCGGTAGCCGCTTAAATTTTTAAAGAAATCAAACTTATAACCGAGCCTCAATTACCAATTAAAAGGAGAAATATTTATGTCTGCGGAATCTGTACTCAACCATCATCTTGAAGGATTTTCGGCCGGGGATGTTGATAAGGTCATGAAGGATTATACGGAAGATTCGATCCTCATCATGCCGGATGCAACCTACAAAGGGTTAGATGCGATACGGGCTGTATTTGCTGATTTGTTTGGCGGGTTGTTTAAGCCAGGAACCTATGAATTCAATATGGATCGTACAGAAATATCTGATGATGTTGCCTACATTGTCTGGCATTCGACCAATGCCGGTGCAGATGTAAAAGTAGGGAGTGATACGTTTATTATCCGGGATAATAAAATAGACCTGCAGACATTTGCCGCATTTGTTGAAGCAAAATAATTTGTTTCGGCTGTTCTAATCAGCCAAAAGTAAAGGCCCCATATTGCAGAAAAATCATCTGTAATATGGGGCCTTTTTGTGTTTAGCTGGATTTGGTAAATGGTCTTATTCTAAACCGGCCGGATCTTCCAGATGCCCTTTGATCGTTTTCAAAAATGCGGCCGCCGGAGCCCCATCAACCAATCGATGATCAAACGACAGACTCAGTGTCATCATCGAGCGTTGGGCCACCTTGTCTTCATGCACCACAACTTTCTCAACAATTCGGCCGACGCCCAAAATGGCGATCTCTGGCGGATTGACAATCGGGGTGAACCCATCGATATCATAGGTTCCCAGATTCGTAATCGTAAACGTCCCGCCCGTGTAATCAGACGGGGATAGCTGATTGTTTCTGGCTCGCTCAACCAGTTTACGACGATCTTGGCACAACTCAGCCAGCGATTTCTGATTTCCGTTTTTGATGTTTGGGACAATCAGACCGCTCTCTAGCGCGACGGCGATCCCGATATTTATCTCTGCTAAAAGATGAACTGTGTCCCCTTTGAGCGTTGCATTAACGTGCGGGTGGGTCTGCAATGCCAAAATACTCGCTTTCACCAGCAAATCTGTGTAGGTAATCGGCTGAGTCTCTTTGAGCCGAGTTCTGAGCGCAACCATGTCGGTGACATCAACCTCAGTGTGTAGCGTGAGCTGAGCCATCTCTTGCAAGCTCTGGTGCATCCGTTGGGCAATGGTGGCCCGCATACCTGCTAGGGGGATGGTTTGACTTGATGCAGGCACGGCTGACGATTTTCGCCCATCTGCTCCTTGTGCTTCAAGATACGCAAGCACATCTTTTTGTGAAATCCGTCGTTCACCAGCACCGGGAACATCACTCAGATCAATCCCGTTTTCTTTCGCGATTCGCTTGGCAACAGGGGAAGCGACAATGTCTTGATTGTCTACCTTTGGAGTTGAAGGCTGTGCTGGGGCAGATTGGGCATCAATAAAAGCTTGAATATCTTTTTCCGTAATGCGCCCCTCTTTACCCGTTCCCATCACCTGTGCCAAATCGATTCCGTTTTCACGCGCCAAGCGTTTGGCGATGGGGGATGCTCTGATGTCTCGGGCTGGTGCCTTGGTTTCAGCAACAGGCTTTGACTCCGGCTTCGGCGTTTCTGGCGCAGGAGCACTCGTAGCACCCGAAGGCTCTAACTCACCAAGCGGCTGATCAACTCTGGCGATTTCACCCTGTTGCACAAGGATAGAGGTGAGTGTTCCGTTGGTCGGAGCGGGTAACTCAAAATCTACTTTATCAGACTGTATGATGACGAGGACTTCCCCCT
>JAHDEN010000157.1 GCA_020628815.1 Chloroflexota bacterium
GGCGCAGTCTCCAGCGCTTTTTCAATCATATCTTTGCTGATATAGACTCGATCTTTAGACTCATCGATTCTGGCTCCACCCGCTCGAAAAATCTCCCGAGCTTCCGATTCGTAAACCTGAACGCCGACTCGTTCCAACACTTCGACAGAGGCATCATGAATCTGCTGAATCGCATCATCTGTGAGCGGTTTGTACCAGCCCCCCTCAAAGCCACCACGTACTGATGTGGGTGTTTGGGCCGACTGATTCTCGGCCGAAGATTTTCGTTTCCGTTTTCGTTCTCGTGCCATAATGTAGATTTTCGCCCCATTCACAACCGATCACAAGGGGCATGGGTACCAACGCGGAAATTGCCATTTTGTATGGGTTGGACAAAATCTGCCAATTATCATAAGGTGGGCTAATGACTCGAACTGAAATTTTCGTAACAATTGGGTTTGCCTTATTTTTTGGCGGGCCAATACTTTATCTTTTAAATAAATTTTTAAAAGCTGATGAGCAAGATGTACTCAACAAACTGAATCAAGCTATTTGGGCCAATCAGATGGGATTCCGATTTTTAGGGGAAAATTTGGAAGGCCTTAACATACATCCAAACGCTCACGATTTAGGTGTTTTTAGATCCGCTGATCTTGATGAAGTGATATGTGGTGAATTTAAATATGGGAATAGCTATCTTGGCAACTATACTAGTTCAAGGCCTATGCATGTGGCTATTTTGGAGTTTCGGGAACCTTTGCATTTTAATACGCAAATTTGTGATCAACATTTAAATACCGCAGCAGATGACAACGGAAAGAAAATTTACAGTTACAAAATAATGCCCGATTTGATCGAATTTCCACTGCCAGAATCTTATAAACAAAAGATCAGTTTTCGGGATAAGGTTTTTCAGGAGCGAGACCATGTCGCCTTGTCTAAATTGCTTGTGAACCCAGATTTAATTGAAATAGTGAACGAGGAATATTTTGCTGCTCTATTTATTCACGATTATCACGTTTTTTGCTATAGGTTCGGTCCTCTTCCAGATTACGAAGATGGATTTGTAGTAGCGGTGAATTTCCTGAAAAAGTTGGTCGGAATTTTTTCAGGTCAAGCAACTATTCTCACTCAAGACCCAATTCAGACGCTTAAAAATGCTGAGAAAAAGTAAAATGAAGAAGGCACTATTGGCTAATCAAAGGTTCCATTCTCTCTGCCTAATCGAGCGGTTTCCTCATCAATAATAGCTCGTATCTGCTGCGTTAACGGATCAAAACCGGTCCATTTTTTGCCATACGGAATGTTGAACCCGTAATCAAAATCGACCGGATTTTTCCCTTGGGTATGCTGCAACACCGTTTCAATTTTATCTAGAGCCTTCGCTAGCCTAGCCTCGGCCGTTTGCGCCTTGTCATACTCATCCCACAGTTCAATCAGTTCAGATTTTAGTTTTTCAGGCAACGGTTCCACGAGACTCAAAAAATCTTTTCGCTCCTCAATGCTTTTGTCTACTCCCGGCACCTGATGAATGGCCGGAATATCTCCGCTTACCGCTTCCCCCAAATCATGAATGATGCACAACTTAATCAACCTGAGCGGGTCGATGTCTGGAAAATTGTCAGCCAGCAACATCGCCATCAGGCACAGCCGCCAACTGTGTTCGGCCGTGCTTTCCTCACGCCCTTCGCTGGTGTGGGCCGAGCGGATGGTGTTTTTGAGCTGTTCGGCCGAGCGTAGAAACGTCAGGACAGCGTGGATGTCATGTGTGTTCATGGTAGAAGTTTATCAGTTTTTCAGTTGATCAGTAGGGGGGAGGCATTCGCCATTTGTTCCAACTATTGTGATATTACAACAAATAAAATCGCTAGTTTTGACCCAATTTCATCCCGATGCTTTACAGGGCTAGGCTGAAAAACTGAAAGCGAAGCGTACTGACAAACTGATCTACTCATCCACACAATAAAAACTTTGTCTCTTTGCGTTACAAAAACAACGAAACGAACTAAAATACGTATTGTGATTTTATTCTTTGGCAATTAGCAGGCCTCAATTTTTAAGTTCGTGCTGATTTACAAAACTGCCTCACAGAGATTGAAACATTTCGAGCTAAATTCTGTCTAACAGATAGTGGCACATCGACCTCTTCTACACTCTCAAGCCCAAACAAAAATCACACAACATCCAATTTTGGATGGTCATAAAGGAAAAATCACTTATGTTACGTTGGCGTAAAAAGAACAGTAGCGCATTGGCTGACCTTTCAGGAGACTACTCAGACAGCTCCCTGATCGACCTGCGTGGTATCAACAAAGCTTATGAGACTGAAGCAGGCCCATTCCTCGCTCTAAAAGAACTTGATTTAAACGTTAATCCCGGCGAGTTTGTGGCGGTTGTTGGTAAATCAGGATCAGGTAAATCGACCTTGATTAATATGATTACCGGCATTGACCGGCCGACAGACGGCGAAGTGATCGTTGATCAAACCCCCATCCATCTATTAACTGAAGGCAAGATGGCGGAATGGCGCGGCCGACACATGGGCATCGTCTTCCAGTTTTTCCAATTGTTACCCACGCTTACCATCGCTGAAAACATCATGTTACCGATGGATTTTTGCAATATGTACAAGCCCAACGAACGGTATGACCGGGCCGTGCATTTGTTGAGCTTGGTAGAAATGGAAGAGCAAGCAAACAAGTTGCCCAACGCGGTTTCTGGTGGTCAGCAACAGCGTGCGGCGATTGCACGGGCCTTGGCCAATGATCCCCCCATCATTGTGGCAGACGAACCGACCGGAAACTTAGACTCAAATACGGCCGATGCTGTGTTTGCTATGTTTGAAAAATTAGTAAATGAAGAAGACAAAACAATCCTCATGGTTACCCATGATAATGACCTCGCCAACCGTGTAAAACGGAAGCTGACTATCGCTGACGGCGAAATTTTGTCTGATGAAATTTTAGAAAAAGTTGTTGCATAACGAATAGAGTAGAAGGTAGAAAGTAAAGTGGGTTTCCCCCTTTCCGATATACCCTCTGCTCTTTGCTTTTATGAAAAGAGTACGTTGGAAAAAAGTTCTTAAAGACCTCACGTCAAACTTAGGTCGCACAATCTTGGTTGTGATCTCAATCGCTATCGGTGTAATGGCGATTGGGATGGTGTTGGGCGCTCAGGGGGTCATTGATCGGCAGTTGCCGCGTGATTTCCAAGCCATTGACCCCGCCTCTGGATTTGCGATCACCATCACCAATTTTGATGATGATACGGTGGCTCAAATTGAGGCGATGGATGAGGTCGGTACGGCCGAGGGACGCCGCGTCTTAATTGTGCCGTTCAGAACCCAATCAGGGGAATGGCGCAACATGCAGTTGGCCGTATTCCCAGATTACGAAAACATCAAAATCAACAAGCTCGTTTCAGAAGATGGGGAGTTCCCACCCAAACAGGGTGAAATTCTGATCGAACGCTCAGCCCTATCCCCTAATCTGGGATTTGACGGGATTGAGATTGGTGATTCGATAACGATTAAAGCTCCCAACGGAAAAGAAAAAACGCTCAAAATTGTGGGGACCGCCCATGATTTAAATCAATTTCCGCCGCAGTTGCTCCAAACATCGTATGGATATGTTTCGTTTAGCACGATGGAGCTACTCAACGAGCCGCAAGAATACAACCAGCTTCTGTTTACGATTTCAGATGAATTTGCGTCTCAATATGACTTTTTAAACCTGAGTGTGGAAGACAAAGCGGCGATTACCGAGGAAACAAGCCGAGTCGGTGCACTGGTTCAAAGCAAGCTAGAACAAACCGGTGCGTTGGTCATTTTTACCTTGGGCTTCCGGCCGGGTGAACTGCCGCTTCAAGTGGTCTTAGACGGCTTATCCGTTTTACTTTTAGTGATGGGTGGCCTCTCATTGGGGCTTAGCGTCTTTTTGATTGTAAATACCCTATCGGCCATTTTGACCCAACAGGTGAAACAAATCGGCATTATGAAATCGATTGGGGCGCGAACGCCGCAGTTGACTTCCATGTACTTTTTGATGGTGCTGATCTTTGGGGTTTTAGCCCTTCTAGTCGCTGTTCCATTGGGTGCATTCGCGGCCAGTGGCTTGGCCCAAGTCTTTGCGTTTGCGATGAACTTTAACGTTAGTGGCTTTACGCTCGATCCGATTGTGGTTTTGATCCAAGTCGGAATCGGCTTAGCGATGCCGCTGCTAGCAGCCATCTACCCGATTTGGAAAGGGACCCGCACCACAGTGCGCGAGGCGATTAGTGATCACGGTGCTGGGCAGGGGGCTGCTTTTGGCTCTCGGCCGATTGATACGTTTATTGTGGGTCTAAAAAGGGTGATCCCAGGCATGAAACGGCCGGCTCAAATTTCACTGCGCAATACGTTCCGGCGTAAAGGGCGTTTGATTATGACGCTCATTTCGCTATCGTTTGCGAGCCTGATTTTTATGTCGATTCTGAGCATTCAGTCGTCCTTGCAAGAGACGCTGACCGAATCGCTGAGTACATTTAACTTTGATATCAACATCCGCTTTAGTCGTGACTATCGGTCGCAACGGTTGGTGCGTGAAGCGCTGCAAAACGAATATGTAGCCGAAGCGGAAACTTGGGGCTTTGGTGGCGGCCGTCGCGTACGGCCGGATGATAGCCAGAGCGATAATGTGATTTTGTACGGTGCGCCAGAAGGGGGCACCATGATCCAACCGGCCATGTTGCAGGGTCGCTGGCTTGAACCCAACGACACCAATGCGGCTGTGGTAACCACCGACTTTTTGCGGGCCGAGACTGATCTCACCGATGCCAATGTGATCGGGCAAACTTTGACCTTCGACATTAACGGCAAAGAAAGTGAGTGGGTGGTCGTTGGCTTAGCCCGTGGCTCTCAGCCGGTGGCGATCGCCTATCTGCCCGGTACCCAATTTGAACGAGAAACAAATACGGTAGGGACGGCTCAAGCGGTCTTTATGCGGATTGATCGTGACTTGCTCGTACCTGAACCCAGCTCGTTTGGTGAAACGATACAATCACTCTCTGATCCGGCCGCATTTGCACAGGGTCGGCCGACTTTAGACGAAGTTGCAACAGAGCTTGAAACAACCTTCCGTGATAAAGGGTTCCGTGTAGAAGAAACTCAAACAATCGAATTGGCCTCCAGCATTTTACGCATCTTCTTTAATATCCCAATTTACTTGCTGCTGGCTATGGCCGTTGTGCTTGGCTTTGTGGGTGGATTAGGATTAGCCGGAACGATGTCGATCAATGTGATCGAACGCCTGCGCGAAATCGGCGTCATGCGTGCGGTTGGCGCTTCTGACCGCTCTGTTTTAGGCATTGTCCTGCTCGAGGGTGTGGTGATCGGTTTAATCAGCTGGTTTATCGGCGCGATTTTGTCATGGCCGGTCAGCCAGATTTTGACCTATTACGCAGGCATTTTGCTCTTCTCGGCCGCACCGACCTACATTTTCTCAGGATTTGGGGTTGTGCTGTGGCTCGTTATTGTGGTGCTGCTGGCGATGGTTTCAAGTTTCTTGCCCGCACGCAACGCATCCAAAGTAACTGTACGCGAAGTTCTGAGTTACGATTAAAGGGTCGATTTCAAATAAAGGGGCAATGGTTAGTATTTTTAGCTGGCCATTGGCCCCGTTTACGTTACATCAAGTATTTGCGCAAAATGGTTTAAAGGCATCCTTTCAGATGCTTAAGATCACCATTACGTGAGCCATCAAAGGGTCTACAAACACAAACGCCTACTTTTTACCTGTCTCTTGCTGGGATTCCTATTCCCCCCGACACCCCCAATTATCTAGCCGAAAAGTTAACAAAAATGAGAACTAAGTTTGCAGATTTGTCATTTAAATTTCAAATCTGACGCAGGATAATGGTACTAAGACTGAGACTGGCCACACAGTTTGTTTGATGAAAATTTAGCTCTTTGAATATCTCATGAGGGGATATCGTTTGTCGATGATCCTGGCGCCATGTTTTTTGAGCTTCCTTATTTATTTTGGAGGTTCGTGATGTTCAATGGGAAATTAAAAACCAATCTTGTTCTGTTTGTTGTTTCGCTCATGTTGCTCGGTGGGCTAGCAACTGTAGTTTTGTCTAGCTCGGCTGACTTGATGTCATCTGCTCCAATCTCACTTGCTGGTGGATTGTCAGGCGGTGGCGGTGGTGGAAACGGCGGATAGTTTCAAACCCTACTTGTAGTGACCCGGCCCGATGGTTGGGTCACTGTTTTAGTTTTTCGTGGGCAGCCTTTCGACCCGCATGGAGTTCTAGCAGGAGCCAGTTATCGGCCGCAATTTCCCCCAAAACGGTTATCGCCTTGTCGAATAATGCAATCGACTCTTGGTATTTCCCCCAATCCGAAAACGTCTCAGCTTTGCCCCCAATAGCCCGTGCTACCTCAAACGTATTGTTTTGTTTCCGCCATGCCAATGATGCCCGATCAAAATAGGTGGCGGCCGGTTCGAATAACCTGAGCCGTTGATGCACAAATCCGAGATTGTGTAGGATCTCACCTAAAACTCTGGGAGCTGTGGGTAAAGCGGCCGCTGTTCGAACCCCCTCTTGCCAGTTTCTGATCGCTTGCTGGAGCTTATCGTCATTGAAGTTTAAAATCCCCATATTGTTTAAAACAACTATTTTTTTATTCGGATATTTTTCGGCAAGCTGCAGCGTTTGTTCAAATGTTTGGCGGGCCATATCATTCCGGCCGATTTTGAGCCACGTAAATCCAATATTGAGCAACGACCTTATTTGCTCAACCTCATCTCCCTCTGTTTGCCAGATGTCTGCAGCGCTTTGAAAAGGCTTAAAAGCTTCCGAAATTTGGTCGAGAGCGACCAAGATTAATCCGTTTAGATTTTGAGCCGTTGCTCTAAAACTGGCTGGGAATGATCGAAAGCTAGGCAAGTTTAAAAGTGCTGAACTGTAATCCAGAGCTGTTTCATGAGCCTGTGTTTTATGACAAAACTCCGCAAGATGAAGATAGCAATCTGCTTGGCAAAAAGCGTCTTGGCAATGCCCTTCGTCGCAAAAAGTTAAGGCTTGCTTGTAAAAGCTGTAGGCTTGATCTGTTTGGTTTTGGAGTAAGCAGGTCTGCCCCATTCGATTGAGTAACCGTACTTTCAAGCTGACATCAATTTTGTCTGAATTGGCTTTAGACAAAACGAGTGGGACCAAGTTTAGCCATCTGTCGGTTTGATGGGTTTTGTGCGAAAGGGAAAACAGCTTTAACAAAAGCTCGGCCGCTTGATTGAGTGAGGTGTCGGTTTGAAAGCTAGCCTCTAACATGGTTGAAAAAAGGTCTAGATCGCTTTCCAACTCTGCGGCCGTTACCCGATCAGTTTTTGAAAACTCAGCAGCCCAATGATTGAGAAAGTTCTTAGCGAACACGCTCTGGGGGATTTTGTTTCGTCGGTTAATTTTAAGGTCAGACATCTTATCTCCCCCAGTCGATGATGTCTGTTTCTAAAAACGAGCGGGTCAAATTATGGATTTTGTAGTGTGTTTTGTCGCTTTCATCCTCTCGATCAATGTCTACCAAGCTGTGGGTCTTAAGGAAATTAAGCACGTCAAAAAGCTCTCTCTTACTTTCAACCAGCTCTGGAACAGTTAGGCTTATCAACATCTCAACGGAAACTGACCGTATCCCTTTGATCGATCCAAATGCAGCCAAGACATCTTGATTTGCTTTATGCAGCCCGTTCCACGTTTTTATGTAGACCCGACGATACATTTTTTCAGTATCAGGGTAGTTTACTTCGATTAGATCATCGAAAACTTCGGTAAGTGAATGATCGCCGAGCAATGCGCCAACCAATTTCAAGGCCAATGGATTACCACCTACTTTCTCGTAAATGCGGCGCAGGTTCGTATCAGAAATTTCGGCCGACTTTGCTTGGCTCACAGCCATTTGCGCTTCAAGCAACAGTGTTTTCGCGGCAGCTAGCGTCAGCAACGGAACCTTGAAATAGTGTATTTTTGATTTGTCGGTTGGCTCAACCCGACTGGTAATGATGATTTGGCTTGGGTTTGCAAAGCCGATTAATTCATTTAAAAGGTCTGCAATATGCTCCTCTACACCGTCAATTAAAATCAGATATGGGGTTGTTTTTAATACCTTAACGATCTGTAAGGTCAGATCAGCTTGTGATTTGTAATCTGAGGCATCGATGTGCAGCCATTCCGCCACTTGGTTTAGGAAATCGTTAACCTCTAGCTTTTTGTTTTTTGCGTCGATGCGCATCAAACGATCAACGGCCGAGCGATCAATCGCATCTGAAACAGCTTTATGTGTTTGGGAGCTTTTCCCAATTCCTCCAATGCCGGTAACTACAGTGATCCATTTGCCGTCAGGATTGAGAATGGACGACAAAATCCCTTGCCACAACTCATCACCGCCAACTAGGGTTTTATATGTAGCAGAGCCTAAATGATGGTTAAGCTCGATATGGTGCGTTTGCCGTTTTTCAAGCTCTTTGTGATCCAGCAAAAGGGCTAACGCACGGGTTGCCTCTTTTTCCCGACGCGAGACCGTTTGAATACTTTTCTCAATTTCGTCCCCAAAAGCCTTTTTTGTCATTCCCCCATTGTCGACAAATCGCTTGCGTAGCAAGTCTGAGTGCTGACTCTTTTGCAGTTGATTAATCCCATCAACTAAGATTCGATCTATCGTTTGTTTAATTGTTAATTCTTTTTTCTCTAATTCAGGGGGTAAATACGATTTAATTAACCGTAGGCTTGCAAGCTGCCGGGCCAACTCGTCGTTTGGCCGATTGTAGGATTCAAGTAGGGAAGATACTAAGTCTGGCGAAAAAAAGCTGTTGGAAATTGAACCTTGCATATTTATCGATGGGTGCATGAGGCATAGGTCAATAAGACAAAAGTTGTGAAATGGCTAGTTTTGGAACCTTATGGCATTTTTTGGAAGTCGATGGTTTGAGTTTCGTATATTTACCATTATTATCTCTTAGGTACGCAAATTTCCAAATTAAAGTTTGGTAATAGTCTGTTTGAAAATCAAACAGCTGAATATTTGTAATGTTAACCCGAACCATACAGATTAAATCATAAAAGGAGGTAAAAAAAATGATTCAAGATACTCAATGCCGCCACCTCAGAGGGAGCTAAAACGAAGATGACTTCGTTGTATTAGGTTCGCCTTCATACTTGTAACTCCAGGAGAGCCTGCATGCTTTTCTCTCTTCTTATCAGTCATAAAGCCTATTGTGACAAATTGCCCACAATTATCCAGATAATATACCTACAAGAGTCGTGAAAATTTTCACACTTTCGACTATACTATAGTCGTACTCCTCCTCCCCCCCAATTTCAAAAAAAATATTTTCAAGCTTGTGTGGCCAAATCTAACTTGGCCGCTGCCTGTGCAAAACCCTATCTCACTCAATTTGGCTGAGCCTTGCTTCCCGCAACATGTGCTGCCGCCTGCCATGCAAGTTACTAAAGGACAGAAAAAACAAATGGTTTTACAACCGCAGACAACACGAGAGAAAATTAACAAAGAATGGTTTAGCAATATTGTCCCAGACCTTTTATCTGGCATGGTTGTTGCATTGGCCCTTATCCCCGAAGCGATCGCATTTAGTATTATCGCCGGTGTAGATCCAAAAGTGGGGCTGTACGCCAGCTTTATCATCTCAGTGGTCACGTCGTTTATGGGCGGCCGGCCGGCTATGATTTCGGCCGCAACCGGGGCGATGGCCTTGCTCATGAAGCCCCTTATCGCACAACATGGCGCCGAGGCCGGCTTGCAATATTTGTTGGCCGCATCTGTTTTGTGTGGTGTATTCCAATATATTTTTGGTGTTCTCAAGCTAGGCACCTACATGAAATTTGTTCCCAAAGCGGTCATGATCGGGTTTGTGAATGCATTGGCCTATTTGATCTTTACCGCCCAGTTCCCAGAATTTACCGAGGCGTTTGCAGGCAACCAGCTTTTGTTTGTACCGCTTGTGCTGATCGGGTTAGCGATCATTTACGGATTGCCGCGCATCATCAAAGTGATTCCCTCTCCGCTTATTGCGCTAGTTGGAATAACCGTATTCTGGATGTTTTTTGGTAGCGGAGGAACATTGATGGGCGGCTTACGAACCGTTGGCGACATGGGTGAGCTACCAACGTCTCTACCCAGTTTCTTTATCCCACAGGTTCCATTTAATCTAGAAACCCTGCGCATTATTTTGCCATTTTCTCTGGCGCTATCATTGGTTGGATTGATTGAGTCACTGTTGACGGCTCAAATTGTTGACGAAATGACCGACACCAAGGGAGACAAGAATCGCGAAATGCGTGGCCAAGGCATCGCCAATATCATCACCGGCTTTTTTGGCGGGATGGCCGGTTGCGCCATGATCGGTCAATCAATCATCAACGTTGGCAGCGGTGGCCGGACGCGTCTCAGCACCTTTAGCGCTGGGGTTTTCCTGCTCATTTTGCTTCTTGTTTTCGGTAACTTTGTCTCTGTGATTCCAATGGCGGCTCTCGTAGCTATCATGATCATGGTTTCGATCAACACGTTTGATTGGAGCAGCATTGCCGGTATGCGTAAAATGCCGATCACCGAAACAGTCGTGATGTTGGTAACCATGCTGACCGTGATCATCACCCACAACTTGGCTTACGGTGTATTCGCTGGCGTGATTTTGGCCTGTATCTTTTTTGCCCGCGAGATTTCAAAAACGAGCCATGTTAATAGCGAGCTTGATGAAACGGGTAAGGTGCGCACCTACTCTGTTAAAGGGCCACTGTACTTTGTGAGCACAGAGGACTTTGTCGATGGATTTGATCCAACCGAAAAAATAGACGAGGTTAATATTGATCTTAGTGAAGCTCAAGTTTGGGATGCAAGCGCCATCGCTGCGATTGACAAAGTTGTACTGCGCTATCGCAAGTATGGAATCGAAGCGAATGTGTTAGGGATGAACAAGCACAGTCAAAAGATTCATGATGAGTTGGCTACCCACACAGACCCGAACGCTAAAATGAGCGTTCACTAGAGTTTAGATTCGAATATTTAAAGGGGCAGATCGGTTATTCAAAACTGATCTGCCCCTTTTTTGTTGCCTAATCAGCTCGAATGATGGGGAGGAACACTCGAGAAATATTTTCGGCGATAACCGCCCGGACAGGAATGCGGAAGGGGGAATTGCCTGTGACCGGTTCAGTTGTAATCACAATATCGGCCGCATAACTACCTGTTATGAATCCACTCGTGTCTACACTAATCATCAACGTATCTGTTAAACCACCAGAGCTTGAGCTTAAAACGGGTGTGAGGGGCAATGTGTTGCTCACGCCTATTGCATCCGTAATTGTGGCCGTCCATGTATAGCCATCGATGGGGCCAACCCCAAATATTGAAAAATCAACGGATTGAGAGACCTGGACCGTGTCGGTTATATCAGCCAGAACAAAAATATCTTCTGTAGTTGTCAGTGTGGTTGTGTACACACCGACCATTTGGGCCAGGTAGGCATCATCCCAGTAAACATCGTTATGTTTGACGGCAAAACGAGGTTGAGAGTAAAGAAATACGGTGATCTGATCAGCCTCGGCCTCGGCCGAAACCGTGAACAAGCCATACTCGTCATATTGAATCCGCCCCCAAGGGTCGTTGTCTTGATCACTCCAAACGATGTTTGAACTGGTCCAGTCGGTGCCTCCGGTTGGATCGATACCGATTTTTTGGAACAGCTCCCCATCTTCTGGTCCCGAAAGAGCATCTTCGCTGTCTTGAGCAGACCATGAATGCCCCCAACTGCTGAAGCAATACGAGGCGCCTTGTGTCACGGTAACTTGTTGCATCGCTCCACCTTCATGAGTACTAAAAAAGGTGAAATATTGCAGCGCTTCACTGCCATGTCTTAAGCGATTGGGGAACGGGCAGGTGTCTGCGTTTATACAAGCCGGTTTGTATTCTGGCTGACGGATGATGTAATGCAGATCATTGTCATCATGACTGCGCCAGTACGGGGTCCAATCGTCAGGCATTTGGGCGGTGGTACAAACCCCGGCCGGACAATCATCAATCGGCGTTTCTGGCACATAGGTCTTGTACTGACCTTCGAAGGATGGATTGCTTAAAAAGTTGGGGGAGTTCTGTTGCAAGCAGATGTTTTCAGGCTCATCTTCGTTTTGCTGAAAATCATATGGGCTAACAATTTCTGGAAGCAACTCAGGCTCGTCTGGGTTGCCTGCTAAGCTAACCCCTGCAAAATTGACGGCCGACAGAATCCCAATGACTGTTGCTCCCATTAGGGTGAATAATCTTTTTGTTGTATTCATGTTTTTTTTCTTGGTGTGTGCCACCCCTAGAAATTTAAGACCTTTTTCCTTTGATATTCCAGTGGCGTCTAGCGATGGCGATTGTGCGAGTAGGTAGGGAACTCGCTCCATTTGAGGTGCGATTCTACTCGAGAAAAATAGGGTCCCAAAATTGCTAGATCGATTTTCATGTTTTATACACGCCCATATGCGAAGATATTAAAAAAAGTGATAAGGTAAACCTGCTGATACCAAGCCCCAATTAAAAAAAGAGCAAGTTAGCCTGAGATAGCCAACTTGCTCTTTTTTATTTGTCTAACTCTAGTTGCAAGCAATTAATTTTTTATGATTCACAACCTAAGTTACGCATTTAGTCTGGACTGTTAGTTCGTGCGTACAACTACCATAAATCCAACCGGGCCACGCCAGTTGTGTAGTGATGGAATAAGATCTGATATTCCAAAAACACCTCTATGACGGGTTACAACCCCATTCTCTGCTAGTGCAGGGTTGCTTGCACCTGTACCGGCATCGGCCGATTCAACGCCGGTTAAAGCTGGGCAAGGTGGAACGATGTCAGCAAAATCTTCTGTGTTGATTTCAGTTCCTGCGTCATACGCTCGGATTGGCCTAAACAGGAATCGGCGAGGAAGCCGAGTTGAGTCAACACCTGCAAAACCATCATTGGTACAAATCAGCATCGATACCATCGATAATCTTTCGCGGCGCGAATTTGCACTAATATCGGCCGAAACAACAGCCCCCGGCATGAGTGGTGGAGGATCTCCAGCTACTGCAACAGCGAAATCTGTGATATCAGCATTGCCTGTTAGAAAGTTAACCATGGGGTCCAAATTCCCATTTTCAGCGATTTCTTTTACTTCAAAAGATGCCGCTTCTCCACGATCAAATAGCTCTGTGTCCCGATCATGCGTTGCCAAAACAGGCGGGGTAAAGGGCTGCCCGGCTGTTAAATTTATAAAGTAGACACGATACTGGATGTCTGGTTGATAGTCATTGTTGGCTGCCCCTGTAAAGAACAGTGTGGCCAAGAGTGCGGTTGCCATAAAAAGTTTTGGCCTTCTTTTTAGAGCGGATAATTTAATGTTCATAGTTCAAAATCTCCTGTCGATTTGGGTTACAAGCTAGACACCACCCGACATAACCGATTGAACGTGCGCACGCAGCAATGATTAACAACTAATGAGCACAACTTTATCTGCCCTTTGTTACGCTGAGCTTAAGTGGAGATTACAAGTGATTACTAGAAGATTACAGGGTTGACCGCAAAAATTGGAGGGGTAGGCAAGATGAGGAAAATGTGGGCTCCCTCATCAAGTTTAATCGTGATCAGCACAGCCGTGTTTCCACTTCCGGCCGTTTTTGCTTAGCATTTTGTCAGATTCTTCTGGCCCCCAAGAGCCTACTTCGTACCGGCCAACTTTTGGTGCACCATCTTGAGCATAGCGCTGAATGACACCATCGATGATTGTCCAAGCCGCTTCGATGCCATCGCTGCGGGTAAACAACGTTGCGTCACCTTCAAGTGCTTCAAGCTGTAGCCGTTCATACGCTTCAGGGATTTCAGATTTTTTAAACTCATCTGAATAGTGGAAATCCATATCTACCGACCGCATATCCGCATCTGTGTCTGGCACTTTGACTTCAAAGCGCAGGTGCAACCCTTCATGCGGCTGAATACAGATTGCCAGATAGTTCGCCGCGATCTCCGCATCATCAGGAATCGGAAACATGAGGTGAGGCGGCTGTTTGAACCAAATAATGATTTCGGTCGTTTTTTTCTTAAGTGCCTTGCCAGAGCGTAGATAAAACGGCACCCCTTGCCAGCGCCAGTTGTCGATGTAGAGCTCAAGAGCCGCATAAGTAGGGGTCTTTGATCCCTCAGCTACCCCTTCAGCTTCTAAATAACCATCATACTGAGATAACACAGATTGGTCGGCCAGCGTCTCATCTGTTAACGGCCGGATGGCGCTCAGCACCTTGCCCTTTTCATCGCGTACCGCGTTGGCCTTGAACGAGGTGGGCGGTTCCATGGCAACGAGTGCCAGCAATTGCATTAGGTGATTTTGGAACATGTCGCGCAGCACGCCCGAGCTATCGTAATAGCCAGCCCGATGCCCGACATCAACCGTCTCGGCCGCTGTAATTTGCACATGATCAATGTAGTTGCGGTTCCAAACCGGCTCAAAAATCGTGTTGGCAAAGCGGAAAACGAGCAAGTTTTGCACCGTTTCTTTCGCCAAATAATGATCGATTCGAT
>JAHDEN010000158.1 GCA_020628815.1 Chloroflexota bacterium
TGAATGATTTGCAGATGGTGCAAAACCGTAATCGCTTCCGCCCAATTTTCCTGTCGCATATACGCAACCCGCAAATTGTTGAGCATGCGAATAATGATCAGACTATTATTTGCTGGTTGGAGCCATTCTTCCTCAAATGAGCCTAAATAACCGGTTGTTCTCTCAACCAGTTTGGCACATTCTTCTGTCGTAATATGTTTCCCATGGTTGAATGGGTCAAATAGGATAGGTAGTTTCTCCCCTTCAAGATACCCCCCAACAACAAAATGGCCTGGCAATCCTATTCCTTCAAAATTAAGCCCTAATCTTGCTGTAACTTCAATACAAACAATCGATAACGTAATCGGGATGCCTAGTTTCCGACTTAATACTTCGTCTATAAAGCTATTGCGTGGGTCGCCATAATGTTTTTTGTTGCCAGAAAATGCAGGGCCGGGCTCGTGTGGGTTAAACAGCCAGTTGACAACGGCCGCCATTTTTTCCTGCTCGGGTAGGTTGGGCGGCATACTTTCGCTCGTTCGGCCGGCGATATTTTGAATTTCTTCAACCCAGTAGGGGATATCTAAATCAGGCGTTGCTATATTTTTTGATAAAAGGAGGGCCGTTTCTAACAAAGGCACGTCTGCTTTTGATGTCAGATACCGAAATTGCTGAATAGACATTGGTTCGATTATATCTGAGTCCAGCCCCTTCTGGCATAAACGTGGGCAAATCAAATTTTTTAGTTGTGCAACTTTTTGAAACAACCCACGTAGATAGTATTAAACACAGTATTTTCTGTGTGATAAATGGTATTTTGACCGTTCTGGCCCCAGGTTAGAGCGGATGGAATTAAGGTAATGGTTCTCTCAACAAATCAAGGGTTACAAATAATGGAACGTGTTTCAAGCACCAGTCCATCTCCAATTCAGTTATACTTGAAGAAAGATCAAGCGATGACTGAGATTAAAGAAGAAGACATGACTCAAAAAGAGCGCGAAGCGCTATGGCTGAGTCAAGCACGTGAAGGCGACAGAGTTGCTTTTGGAAAACTGGTAGAGGCGTATCAACGGCCGGTTTTTAACCTTGCATACCGCATGTTAAATAACTCGCGCGAAGCAGAAGAAGCTGCCCAAGAAGCTTTTATCCGAGCATGGACCCGGCTACACAGCTACAACCCAGCTCACAAATACAGCACATGGATGCTGACAATTACGTCGAACTACTGTATCGATCTTCTAAGGAAACGTCGGGCGATTTTATTATCGATCGATGAGCCTCTTCCATCACATCCAGCTTTAATGTCAGAAAAACAATCTGGCCCCGAGGCAAACGTTGTTCGTGGAGAAAGAGAAGTACAGGTTCAGGAATTACTCCAGTCTTTACCAGATGAGTACCGTGAAGCAGTTGTACTGCGGTATTGGTACGATCTGTCATACGATGAAATTGCAGAAGCAATGAACACCAGCGTAAGTGCGATCAAATCTCGTCTATTTCGCGCACGCAAACAGCTTGCTGAAGCTGGTGTTGACATGGGAATGTCGATTGCAACTGTCTAAAACCAGTCGGTCTTACTTTATCAGGAAACAGAAGCTATGGAGCAGTCAATTATCATGATTGCTCTACTTGTGTGTAAGACGATGCAGAAAATAAAATTCTTGAATTCAATCCCAAAAAACTAATTTAGATGGGGGATATTTAGATGATGAACGAGATGAAACCACCAGACGATCGAGAATACATCGAAGCACTCATGATGGATGCTTTGGATGGAAATCTTTCAAAATCGGGAGAAAGAGAATTAAACAAGTATCTGGCTGAATATCCAGATTTAGCGAACGATCTCGCAGGCATGCAAGAAGTAAATGTACTGTTTGCAGACGTCGAAATGGCTGAGCCATCGGCCGATTTTGTGGCAAACACAATCGACATGTTACCTAGTTCGTCGACAAGCCGGTGGGTAGTAGGTGTTGGTTTTGCTTTGGCCTTGTTTGTTGCCTTGGCACCACTCGCTGGTTTAACGTATTTGTTTTCAAATCTTCCAGCACAGGCAACTGTCCTTCAACTAACCGAATCAATATTAAACGGGCTGGCACAATTGGTGCTAAGTTTTAGCGAGCTTGCGTCAAGCCAGCCCGTCAGTTATTTAATCCCAATCGCTATGGTCGGGAGCATATTGCTGTGGGCAGCCGTTTATCGTCGCACAGTCGGTGCAATTCTTCCCGCACGAAGTTAATTTTTTATCAGGGTTACTTGTGCTACGTTCGACGTGGCTTTGAGTGTTTTGCCATTAGGCGAAGGTTGACAAAATACTAGCGTCACAACTGAGATTGATCCATCGATTAATCTCAGTTATGACTTTAGGTGTTTCTTCAACTTTTTAAGCCTTCGCACATTGGCATGGCTGAAACACTAGAATAGATTAGAGTATGAAATTTAGAAAGCTAATCATCATTCTGTCACTGTTTGCTTTGGCTGTACCTGCTGCAGTTTTAGCTTCAGGCCCTGAAGATGTGATAGAAAGTGGTGAGGTCATCAACGATGATTTGGTGATCCGCGAAACAACAACATTGGAAGAAGGCGCTGTGATAAACGGCGACTTGACCGTCTTTAGCAGTGACATCGATCTGCATGGGGACGTAAATGGCAATGTGGTTGTATTTGGCGGTGATGTCATCATTTCAGGTTCAGTATCAGGCGACTTAGCCGTGTTTGGCGGCAGTCTTGAGATTAGTGATACTGCGGTGTTTGATGGAAGCTGTGCCTTGTTTGGTGGGGAAGTTGATGGAGTTACTGACTGCTTCAACCCGGTTACTAGCGAAATTAATCTTCAGAGCGTGACAGAATTTATCGTGGCAAACGATTTCCGTACGACGACGACTGAAGCACAAATATTTAATTCTGATGGAAGCGGTTTTATTTCGAGATCGCTTTCTATGGTGCTTGCTGCATTTATTGTGGGGGCGATGGGATTCTTTATCACTTCGGCCGTTCCGGCCCGGATGTATGAAATGCGAACTGCTGTGACCCACAATCCGTATATGGCTGGTGGTATCGGCATGTTGACGGCCATCGCTGGCTCATCATTTTTAATTTTAACCAGCTGGTTATGGGTCCCAATCTTAGTATTGCTATCGTTTGTATGCGGTATCGGCTTGTTTATGGGATTCGCAGGCATTTTCTACTTAGGCGCAATGGTTTTGATGGGTTGGATTACTGTTGGTGCATTGTTTGCCGGCCGTTTTGTTGACCAGGCAAGCCCCTTAAATCCTAACGACCCGCTTATTGCTGCACTAGGAACCGGAACTGTGACACTTGCATTAGGACTCTTGGCGATACCATTCCCCGTCATAACGGTACTGGTAATATCAGCCTTGTTCTTTGTAGGATTAGGCGGCGTGGTACTCACAAGAATTGGGAAACAGGCCTACCCAAGAATTCCGGGAGATGTAGACCAAAGCAAATTTCGGAAGGTCATGGACACGCTCCCCAAATAACTAAATCAATTTTCCTTTCTTCTAAAAGAGACGCGTCTTAGGATGCGTCTTTTTTGTTTTGGGGGCCAAGCTGATCAATAAGCTGTGTCAGCCGTTCACTCTCGGCCGCATCTGACTCAAATTCCCCATTTAGTTTGTCGGCCAATAATTGGTCTAATATTTTTTGGTAGATGGGGCCTGGACGGACGCCGATTTGGCGCAGGGTATTCCCATCGGCCGTGGTTTTGATCAAACGCCAAGTGTTGAAATAGGTTGGGATTTGAACTTTGAGAGCGGCCGGTGTAGCTTGATGGGCTTGCAGCAAAAGAAGCTGTGTTGCAGTGAATCCTCTTAAAAGCTTTTCGACCGTCCCCGGCCGGAAATCATCCATTTTTAACCCTTGCTGAATCACATTCAAAACCCGTTCAAGATCACGCTTAAAATCAGCCGTGCAGTTTAATTCGTCCGCCACATCAACGGCCGAAGTGTCTAACAGCTGAGTATGCAGTAGCCAAATCGCCAGCCGTAACTCTTCGATGCTTGAATTTTGAGCCGCCGTCCGGCCCGGATCAATAGAAAGGCAGCCGTCTAAACGGGTAAGGGCTATCCGTTGCAAATCTGTTAGGGTCAAGTTGGCGGGCAAAGATTCAAACACTTGCCATTGTTGCAGCAGCTCAAGCATCGGTGTCGGGAAGCGTTCACCCAATAATTTTTCTAGCTCATGGCGGACACGATCGGCCGACAAGTGGGCCAGATTTGGCCGGGATTGCTGCAGAGCAGATCGGGTTGCTTGTGTCAGCTCAAATCCTAAGCGGCCGGCATAGCGGGCGGCTCTAAACATCCGAGTTGGATCATCGTCAAAGCTTTGGTCGTGTAAAATCTGAATCTTTTTTTGATCGAGATCTAGCGTACCCTTGTACGGATCAAGCAATTGGCCAAAATGGGGCTGGTCTAGCCGGACGGCCATCGCATTGATCGCAAAATCGCGCCTGAAAAGATCATCTTGAATGGATGAAGGTGTGACTTGGGGTAGGGAGGCAGGGGACGGGTAGATTTCTGTGCGTGCCGTAATAAAATCTACCGTTTCAGAAAACAAGTCGGCCGGTGGTGTCCAAACCGCTGTGCCAAAACGGTCATGTGTGGTTAACTCTCCCCCTAATTCTTGGCAAACGGTTTCAGCAAGCTTGATTCCAGACCCTTCGGTAACAAAATCTAAATCGACAGACTGGCGCCCCAGCAAGATGTCGCGAACAGCGCCACCTACCAGGTAGACCGGCTTGTCAAGATTTGAGGAGAGTTTGCCAACCGATTGGACTATGGCATAAGCTTCTTCCGACAAATAGAATTGGATTTTATCTTCCAAGTTCATGATCTTGATATCACTTTGATACTGCTGGTGGATACCTTTGATATAATTGCAACTAATGAATTATTTAATTTGGACTTTGATCGGCCTGATTACGGGCGGAGTAATAAACCTACTATCTGAT
Source organism: Chloroflexota bacterium (assembly GCA_020628815.1). Lineage (GTDB taxonomy): Bacteria > Chloroflexota > Anaerolineae > Promineifilales > Promineifilaceae > WTJY01. The sequence goes on from JAHDEN010000158.1 coordinate 4,946, forward strand.
GACCTTCCAGAACGGCGGATGCCATCTATTCCGCATTGTCATTCTGAAACCTGCGACCATCGGTATTCGCCGCTGGGCTGGTTAGCCATATTTCGCTGGGCCGTTTATCGTGGTAAGTGCCCAGAATGTGGAACTCCAGAGAGAACCCGGCCGATTATAACGGAAGTTGCGACAGCAACCACCTTTGGCCTCATGCCACTCTTGATCGCAGATCCGATTCCACGAGCTATCATCGCTTTCTACTTGGCCGTGCTCATCCTCATCATTGTGATTGATATGGAGTACCGACTAATTTTGCACGTGGTTACCGTGCCGGTCACACTGATTGCGATTTTTGGGCTAAGCTGGATGCTGCCCGAAAATAATATGCGTTTAGCCGGTTTGGGGGCAGTGGTCGGATTCCTCTTCTTTTATGTGCTCTACTGGCTGGGGAATCGTTTTTACGGCCAAGGTGCGCTAGGGTTTGGCGATGTAACCTTATCGATGACGATGGGGGCGATGCTGGGCTTTTCGTTTATTGTGCCCACTTTAATTATTGGGATTTTGATTGGCGGGGTACTTAGCTCGTTGCTGTTACTCACCCGTATCGCCAATCGCAGCAGTTATATTCCGTATGGGCCGTTTTTGGCACTTGCTGGGATGATTATGCTCATTTGGGGACGGCCGATTTTAAATTGGTATTTTGGATAACAAAAGAGGAAAAATGCTAGAAAATGTGAAGATCGCCTTTATTGGTGCCGGCAATATGGCGGAACCGATGATCGCTGGATTAATCGAGAATGGGGTTGAGCCAGGTTTAATTACCGTTGCAGATATCCGTGCAGAGCGTTTGCTTGAGCTAGAAGCGACATACGGAACCCGTCCAGCCGCCAATAACCGTGTCGCAGCGGCTGAAGCGGATATTTTGGTGCTGGCGATCAAACCGCAATATTTCGACTCACTTACGGCCGATTTAAAGGGGCATGTTTCTGAAAACTGCCTTGTGATCTCGATTATGGCCGGAACAATGCTAGAAAGCCTGATGGCAGGGACCAATCACGACAAAGTTGTGCGGTCTATGCCAAACACACCGGCCCAAATCGGAATGGGAATGACGATGTGGACCGCGTCAGAAGGGGTGACTGCGCATCAGCGGGATCAGGCCCAAGCGGTGTTGTCGTCGTTCGGCCGCGCTGTGTTTGCCAACGGGGAACATTATTTAGACATGTCTACCGCTTTAAATGGGTCTGGCCCCGGCTACGTTTTCTTGATGCTTGAAGCGATGATTGATGCGGGCGTGCATATGGGGCTAACCCGGCCGATGGCGAAAGAACTAGTCTTGCAAACAGTCATTGGTACAGCAACCTACGCTCAACAATCAGACCTGCATCTGGCCCAATTGCGTAACAACGTGACCTCACCAGGTGGCACAACCGCGGCCGGTTTGGCCGCAATGGAGCAAGGTGGCCTGCGGTCGGTTTTGGCCAACGGGGTTTGGGCCGCCTACGAACGCTCGGTCGAACTAGGCAAGAAATAATCTAGCTGATGTCGAAACTCAGACTGCTGGGGGCATTTTTAACCCGTGACTTTTACACGCAGATCAGCTATCGATCTGCGTTTGTTTTAAGCATTGTTGGTATCTTTTTTCGCGCCTTCACCTTCTTTTTTATTGCCAAACTAGTTGGCCCATCAGCCACTCCCATGCTGGGTGAATTTGGGGGGGATTATTTCGCCTTCGTGCTGCTCGGCATCGCGTTTAACAGTTACTTCGGCTTAGGGTTATCCGGGTTTGCAAACAGTCTGCGTCAGGCACAAACCACCGGCACACTAGAAGTGATGTTGATGAGCCCCAGTCCGATCTCATTTTTGATTGTTGGCTCTGCATCGTGGAACTATCTGTTTACAACGTTCCGAGTTTTAGTCTACATTTGCTTGGGTTTAGCTTTGGGGATGGATTTGTCGCAGGCCAACTGGTTCCCGGCCTTGCTAACGTTGCTTCTGTCTATCGTTTCGTTCTCGGCCATCGGCATTATCGCGGCCGGGATCATTATGGTGATTAAACGAGGGGACCCTGTGACGTCGTTGATCTCAAGTGTGTCCGCCTTATTTGGTGGCATTTACTACCCCATCGATCTGTTACCAGACTGGCTGCGGCCGATTTCGGCCGTCTTGCCAATAACATACTCCCTGCGCGCCATGCGCGAGACACTGCTTGTTGGGGCCGGATTAGGGGAAATTTGGCAGGAGCTAATCATTTTGATCGGGTTTTGCTTACTCCTTTTCCCGTTTGCTTTGTGGGTCTTCCGCTTAGCTGTGGATAAAGCTCGTGCAGATGGCTCCTTGGCTCAATATTAAGACTCTTGCATTGCTTTTCATTTATTTAGCAGGCATCAAATTTTGCACCAGAAAGCGTGTTGCGTGGACCGTAAACGCGTCTGCTTGATAGATTCCACGTTCTATGCAACACGCTTTAAATAGACTGTGGAACTGCTGAATAGTTACTAACCAGATAACAAAAAAAAGAGCGGCACCGAAATGAAATTCAGTACCGCTCAAAAATTATTAGTTCTTAGATTGTTGGTGCTAGTCTGTCCCGGGAATTACTTCTTTGGCCTGTGGCCCTTTACCTTGGTCAACTTCAACATATTGAACATTATCGCCTTCAAAAAGATTACGGTAACCGTCCCCTTTGATTGCAGAATAGTGTACAAACACTTCGCTTCCGCCATCTTGTGGTTCGATGAACCCCCAACCTTTTACACGACTAAACCACTTTACAGTGCCTTTTTTAGTATCCATAGCTGATGAACCTCCGAATCGCTTCGATTCTTACACACTAGTTGTTTATTGTATGGAGCAATAAACCAATTTGTGACTTTAAAAATGAGGATCGATACTGCTGATGCCTGCCGTTTCAAAATCGGACTTTATAATGATCAACAAAGATAATTTTCTATGGGATGAGAAAAAGTCTTTATCAATTTGTTGCTGTAACTTATTTAACTATGGATGTTTTAGTAGGTCTATTAACTCACCGTGAAAAAGTAATAACACCTATTTTGTATGTTTATTTAACTTTTTTTTCATGGGCAAATAGTTTTGCAGGACCCGAAAAATGAAGGTTTTTTAGAGAAATTGTCTGTTGTTAGGGGATTTTGGTGGAAAAGATTTTATTTTTCAGGAGAGGCAGTTTTACATTTTGAGCCGGATCACCGTGCTCGAATCTCTAACATTAGCTGTCGGTAGCCAGAATCTCTAAATCCTAGCTCTTTTGCAAGGGCGATAGAGGGACGATTTGTTTCATTAACTGCGTATAGAGGTCTGCGGCCGTTTTCGATCAGATGGCGGGTGAGTGCAGAAACCACACTTTTCGCAAACCCACGGCGTCGATACTCGGACCATGTTCGGACCGCAATTTCAGCAAATTGGGGGGTGATCCAGTTGACTCCTGCACTAGAAACAACCACATTCTGCCCGTTGATACTGCGATTGATAATAAATCGAGGTAATTCGCTTTGAGAATCTTTTGAGACGAAGATATTGATGATCGGGTCTGGGATCCCATGCGGATAGGTATAGATCTCAAGTTTTTGTTCTGAATTAACTTCAAAAATAGCGCGGATCAGTGGGTCGTATTGGATGGGGCACACGATGAAGGCTTCATTCCCAGATGGCAACGCTCTGCTGAGCATGCGCGAGCTAAAATCTAAATCATCAATGGGGAGACGCGCGGTTAAAAGCGGCCGGAACAAATCGATACCGGTACGGGAAGCGGCGACATAGCCTCGAACCGGGGCATCATCGGCCGTATCTGGATCAGGTTGGGTGATAAGGTGGGTTCGGTCCGCATCATGGTGAAATGCGTAGTAGGCGGCCATTGCATCGGCCGGGCTGTGTTCATCGATTAGAGGGCGAATGGCGCGCCGTTGGGTGTCGAGAGGCATGGTGGTTAGGTAATCTCGTGTGAGCAGTTAAAAACTTCTCTTTGATTTTACCCGACTTGGTTTATTGCTCCCACCAACGTTTGCGAAGAGTGGCCAGAACACACTTTGGGAAGGTAGTTAGGTTTTGATTAGCTGATTAATGGGAAAAGGGCTCCCGAAGCGAAGGTATGAAGGTTCGACCAATGATTAAGATACGAGTTTTGGATAAGAGCCAAGACGAAAATTGTCTTCCAAAAGAACGGTGTCATCGGGCCTTTAGGCCTTAGATGATCGTTCTAGTTGATTTCAAGTTAGATATTTGGGCTCAAATAATTTGCAAAGACTATTTTCAGACGTTCCGAGCTTAAGCAAAGCTCAGATTAAAATAGGTTGTAGCGCTCAATCACAAGCTCTACCAACGAAACCCCCTGGAACTGAAACCAGAGAGCTACACCAACGATCAGAGGGATCGCAGTGATTTGAGAAACCTGCTTCATGCTGCCAAAAAAGCCTTGGTACAAAACTGTCTCATCGTCAGGTTTTAAGCTTCTTTGTTTTTCGCTGTACCAAACCCACAAAGTCATTGTCACAAAAGGAATAATTGAGTAAAGCAAAAATGGGAGGATCCAATTTTGTGGGAGCAAGGTTTCTGTAGAGGGGAAGAGCCAGAACAAAAGAAAAATGCATACAACATGAATCAACTGATCTGCAATATAGGCGGCAAATTGAAATCGAGTATTAATTTGCAGTTTGATCAAATCAACCAAAAAATGGAGGATGAAAAGTAGGAGGAGCAGGAACCAGTTTCTGACGAAACCAAATTGCAGCAAAAGACCCGTAATCAGGACGTGGATGCCAACATGCACAGCGAGCCCAAATAGCCCCCCGCTGGTTTTTAATTTGTATATAGAATCTGTTTGTAGCGCATAATCTCCAATGACGTGTGTTAGAAGGAGTATGGCCAACGCTTCTGGTAAAAATGACATCTGTATCCGGTGAATGAGGCCTGAGTTTCTTCAATGATAGGTAGAGTACAGAGTCTATTTTGTATTTCAAACTGTTTTTAGCCGTTAAACAAGTTACATCCTCGTTAAATCTTCGTAACGAAACCCGATTTCTAGTGGACCATGGCGCTTTCTGCGATGGTTCTCCCCTCGTCTGTGAGGTTTAAGATGCCCCGTTGGCGTCGAACCGTGCCATGGTCTTCTGCGTAGCGAATAACCTGTTCTGCAAATTCCGGTTGCCAGCGCAGGTGCTCCCACAGGTGGTCTACACGGCACTCGTCTTCTTCGCGATCTGTGTCTTCATGGTTGAGCAGGTGGATGACCAGCATGGTTTGCGAAAATTCCCAACGCTGACGCATACGGCGTAGCGCAACAGCGATAAGACCACGATTTGGAGCGATAAGCAGAGAGATGACAAAGATGATGCCACACATGGTTGCCATCGATCCCCCCATGTTTGTGTCGAAGAAAATCGCCATCCCAAATCCCCCAAGTGCACTAAGCCCGGCCGCGATTACGCTGAAAATGAGCATTTGGCTCAAGCGATCTGTAAAAAGCCACGCTGAAGCAGGGGGGGCGATCATAAGCGCAACAACGAGGATCGAACCCACGGCGTCAAACGCACCGACGGCCGTAATAGAGACCATCATCATTAACCCATAGTGGATCAAAACGGGAGAGAAGCCGAGCGCGGCCGCCAAGCCTGCATCAAAGGTTGAAATTTTCAGTTCCTTATAGAAGACAAGCAGCAGCAAAACGTTGAGCAGCAGGATGATGCCCATCACCACCAGGGCATGTGCTACGTCAAAGCCAAAAATTTCAGTACGGTCAAAAAACGCAAATTCCAGTTGTCCCAGTAAAACCGCATCGCTGTCTAGGTGAACGCCGCTGGCGTAGCGGGAAATGAGAATGACGGCGATCGAAAAGAGGGCGGGGAAAACAATGCCAATTGCAGCGTCCTCTTTAACGAGGCGCGTGTTGACAAATAGTTCAACCAGGAAGACGGTGACGACACCCATCAAGGCAGCGGCCGGAATGAGCCAAGGGGAATCGAGATCTTGGAAAACGAAGAAGCCGAGCACGATGCCGAGCAAAACGGTATGGCTGATGGCATCGCTCATCATGGCCATTTGGCGCAACACTAGAAAAACGCCAGGAATGGCACAGGCGGTGGCTGTGACAAATGCGATTAGAAGAATTTCGGTAGAAGCTGACATGGTTCGTGAGTTGCCTGTTTAATTGAATTGACCTTGGCTCATAAATGTTTGAGCTTCTTTTACCCCGGCCGGGGTAAGCGAAAAGTGGGTTGAGTCAACTTGTTCAACCCAGCCTCGGCGAATCAGTTCAGACAGGGTGCTGCGAGTGCCACCCTGCATGTGGTTCATTGTTTGTAAAACCACCATCGCATGGGGATGGGTTGGATCTTGATGCTGTTCGGCCAATTTAAGCATGTCGTTTAAAACCGCTTCGAGCCGCAACACACGTTGGCGGCGCAGGCGGGCGAACCAAGACCAGACGATGCCACGTTTGGTGGCAAATAGAATTGAAAATAAAACGATTGAGCTGATGACTAGGACCACAACCGGCCCGGTTGATAAGCCAGCCCCGGTGCTGCTAATTATCGCCCCAGCAATACCGGACGTCGCCCCAAATATGGCGGAGAGAATCATCATGATGGCGAGACTGTCGGTCCATTGGCGGGCGGCCGCGGCCGGAGCCACGATCATGGCACTCATGAGCACCACACCTACCGCCTGCAATCCGATCACGATGGCTAACACCAAAAGCGAGATCAAGATGATGTCGAGCCAAACCATATTGAACCCAAGGCTGGAGCCGAAGTCACGGTCAAAGCTGAGCAGCTTGAACTCTTTCCAAAATAGGGCGACAAGGGCCAAGACAACGGTGCTGATGACCAGCATGATCACAACGTCTCGCTGTAGCAAGGTGGCGGCTTGGCCAAATAAAAAGACGTTAAGCCCGGCCCGATTGGGTAATCCCAGACGTTCAACCACTTGGAGCAAAATTAGTCCAAAGCCAAAAAATACAGACAAGATGATGCCCAACGCGCTGTCGGCCCGTAGCCGGGTAAAGCGGGTGATAACCAGCATAAACAAGGTGCCGATGATGCCTGATATCCCTGCACCGATGATCAGCACAAGCGGTTCACGACTGCCGGTGATCATAAAAGCCAGGACAACGCCGGGCAGTGCGGCATGTGACATCGCATCCCCCAATAAGCTTTGGCGGCGCAAAACGGCGTATGTGCCTAGCGCACCGCTGACGATCCCCAGCACGGCCGTGCCGAGTGCTACGGTGCGCAGGGTGTAATCTGAAAAGATTTCGATTAAGAAGTCCATTTAATCCCCGGCCGCTTTTTCTTCTTTTAAGAACGCTATCCGGCCGCCATATGCCCGGCGCAAATTCTCACTGCTAAAGGCTTCAGAAACCGGTCCGCTGGCGATGCGACGCACATTGAGCAACGTCACCCAATCAAAATACTCTTGAACCGTTTGCAGATCATGATGCACCGCGATAACCGTTTTGCCCTGCTCGCGCAGGTTTTGCAAAATTTCGATGATGGCACGTTCCGTGGTGGCATCGACCCCTTGAAACGGCTCATCCATAAAATAGAGCTTGGCATCTTGCACTAGGGCGCGGGCTAAAAATGTGCGCTGCTGCTGCCCGCCCGAAAGCTGGCTGATTTGCCGTTGAGCATACTCTTGCATGCCCACCTTCTCGAGCGCATCGTATGCCAGCTTGCGGTCACGGGCTGACGGCCGTTTAAACCAGCCTAGCTCTCCGTAGCGCCCCATCATCACCACGTCTAAAACGCTGGTGGGAAAGTCCCAATCGACACTGCCCCGTTGAGGAACGTAGCCAACCATGTGGCGTTGGGCCGCATACGATTTACCGTAGATGAGCACGTTGCCGGCCGCCGGTTTGATAAGCCCAAGGATCGATTTGATCAGGGTGGTTTTGCCCGCGCCGTTGGGGCCAACAATGGCCATTAATATCCCTTCCGGCACATCGAGGTCGATGTCCCATAAAACCGGCTTGTCTTGATAGGCAACTGTTAGGTCTGTGACTTCTAAAGCTTGCATGTGATGATTGACGATTGTAGATTTTCGATTGACGATTTTACATGAATCGAAAATGTGAGTTTAACCTGAGTTTCGCTTAAACATTTTTGCCGCGGATGTACGCTAATTTCCGCTGATATTTGATAAATAATCACGTAAATCAGCGAGAATCCGTGAAAATCTGCGGCAAATTATTAACATGTGGCCTTATCCAAAACTCGGGTGAGTTTATATTTATTCGCCTAATAAAGCGGGAACGATGGTGTTTATGTTGTGGCGAACCATGCCGATATAAGTTCCTTCTGGGGTTCCTGAGTCACCCATCGCGTCTGAAAACAGGCTGCCGCCGATGACAACGTTCCAGCCACGGCTTTCTACGGCCGCTTGAACCGCCTCTACATTCCGCTGGCTGACAGATGATTCGACAAAAATAGCGCGAATTTCATTTTCGGCAATGAAGTCGGCCAAACGCTGTACGTCGGCCGTACCCGCTTCAGACGCTGTGCTGATCCCTTGTAGCCCCATCACCTCCATGCCGTACGCATTGCCAAAATAGTTAAATGCATCGTGTGCGGTGATGAGTACCCGCTGGTCGGCCGGGATGCGGCTGATCTCACTTTCTACCCAAGCATCAAGCTCGTTCAGCTCGGCTAAAAATGCATCTGCATTAGCCGTAAATGTGTCCGCATTATCGGGGTCCGCTTCTATTAAGGTGTCACGGATTACTTTGGTCGCTTCTGCCCATAGCTCAATGTCAAACCAAATGTGCGGATCAAATTCATCTTCGTAATCTTGTGAATCAAGCAGCAGGTTCTCCGGTATCGTGCCCGCCACAGGGATGACCGTTTTCCGTTCCCCAAGTTGTTCCAGAATGTCTTCCATCTGGGCCTCTAAGAATAGACCGTTGTAAAAAATAACATCTGCATTTTGCAAACGGGTGACATCACCCGCGCTGGGGGAGTAAAGGTGAGGATCAGATCCCGGTCCCATGAGCCGGTTGACGTCAACGGCGGTGCCGCCAACATTTTCAACCACATCGGCGATTTGCGAAATGGTGGTGACAACGGTTAGTTTGCCATCTGCGGCCGTGCTTGAGTCTTCGGTTTGGCACCCTGACAGTAGTAAAAAGAAAAACGCACTGAGTGCGAAAAGTGTTCCGGTTAATTTGTTAGACATTATTTGGTCTAAATCCTCCGACTGGTTTAATTTTTAGGCTTGCCTAAAATTCTATCTGTGCCAAATATTTTGTCAAGGCTAAAAATTTTTACTTACATCTAGCTGTCTGGCCTAAATACTGTGTGGCAATGGCAAGGTCAGGTATTTAGCGGCAGGATTGGCACTGGATTCCTGCCTGCGCAGGAATGACTTTCTCTTTTTTAGATGCCAGCTTGTTTTTATGAGGGGTAGCCAAAATCACATTCGATTGGCTCCTGAGCAAGGTTCAAAAACTGTCCAGCAAATAGCAAAATTCTCTTAATTTTCTAATTTGACAGGTGCCGATTGCTGTGACATAATGCTCGTGTTATTACATTTATACCCTCCGCAATCTAACAACAAAGGAGGTGGTGCAACAATGGATCACAGTAGTATTC
>JAHDEN010000159.1 GCA_020628815.1 Chloroflexota bacterium
TATCTTGCCAGAGCAGCGGCTCCATTTTGACAATGGCGGCCCGATCTTGCCAAGCGGCCGTGTCGATCTGATTAAAGAGCAGCTCAACCAATTCTTTGTTGTTCCAATCGACTAAAGGGCCATGCGGAACATAGGCGATTTTAATCATCCCCCATGCGTAAGACTTAAACAGCATTTGGGCTCCGGCCACAATTTGCCCCTCTTCTTTGATGGTGACCCGTTTGCTGGTCCAGCCGAAGCGGCTTTTGAGCCGAGCCCAGATGGCCGACTGCAACAAACTGCCATGTTTATGCGTGCGCACAAACTCATCCCATTTTTCATCGGTTTCGGTGTAGGGGGCTTCCCCTAGTTCAAACATTTGGTCCAAAGAAGACATAGGGGACCAATTATAGAGGAGAGTCGTGGGGGAAGGTAGAGGTGCTTATATAACCTGCGCTTTTAGATTTACGATTGGCTGATTAACAACCAATCGTAAATCCTAAATCAGCAATCGAAAATGGTTACTCCCAATCGCTCGTATCAACCCGGAACTGAACCCAGTCTGCCACACCTAGCTCGGTGCCCCAGTCCGGTTCACCGATGGCGAGCATGGCAACTTTGAGCGAGTAGCGGGTGTTGGCCGCTAAGTGCAGTTCGTCGTTGGGGATAAACATGCGCACAACTTCAGACGTGTTGTCAGACTCTGGGGTGATCGAGGCCCAAGTGGCAACGGTTCCGGCCGCTGTTGAATATTGCTCATTAAAATCCTTGAGCGGCGGTTCGCTGCTTGTGTCTTGGAAAAAGAAGGCCACAATCTCAGTTTCTAACCCCTGACGGCCGACAAAATCAACGTCCATTTTTAAACCAACGCCGATCTCTCCTTCCCACTCCACATCTTGAAACACCTTAACATTGGTGATGGTAACCGGCGTATTCGATTGGGGAGCAAGACCTGAAATCTCGATAAAGAAGGCGATTTTGTCGCTAACTTCAATCGTTTCACCCCCGTCGCTAAGCACCGTTACTTGATAGGTTAGATCGTGGCTGCCGTTTGGCAGATTAAAGTCATCGTAAACAACAAACTGCTCGATAAATGGCAAGAACGGTTCTCCCTTCTCGATCTCCCATTCCGCCGGTAACGTCATCAGCTTGTCTCCCGACTCATCAAAAAACTCAAGCAGCGTTGACCCGGTTGTTCCATCAAACGCATCCGCTTCTGGGATAAGCAGGCTGGTTTCAACCGTCATCCCCATTTCTCCACCTTGTTCAATATTATGGGTGTCAAACAGATAGAAGATAGAGATGGGGACGAGCCCAGCGGCCGGTTGGTTGATCGCTGGCGGATTTGGGATCGCGCTTCCGCCTTCTTCTGCCAAGCTGTTTAGATCAAGCCGACCGTGACCAAAGCCGATATCAAATCCGGCCGGGCCTAAATCTTTTGCGGTGCCGATCAAATAATTGCGCAACTCATAAACCCCCATGCTCGGGTTCGCCTGTAGCGTTAGCGCAGCGGCACCAGCCACATGTGGGGCCGAGGCGGATGTCCCAAAGAAAGGACCGCCATACACCGTGCTGCTCACACCGGCTGGAGCAGAAATTTCAGGTTTGTCACGATTGTCCATCGTCGGACCCTGCGAGCTATAAGGTTCTAGCGCGTCATCGCTCCAGTAGGTTGCACCAACCGTTAGCGCATCGGGGCTGTCACCTGGTACGGTTACGCTGTATTCCGGCATGCTGTACTGGAACTCAAGGTTATGCCCGATCAGATTGATGGGGGTTCCTTCTTGACCACCATCGCTGGTGATCGCAATATAATAAATTTGATCGTCTAGCTCAGTTTCAAACCCTTCAACGGGGAAACTGCCCCGGGCACCGTCTTGCAGATCACGGCTTGAATCAACGAGGTCAAAATCATCACCGGCCGCGTTTTCTTCAAGCAAATAGATGTCGAAATCTTCGGCCGCACGTCCCCACGCATCCACCCAAGACATGCCCAAAGCGATATCTGAAACCCCTTCATACGGGGCCAGCGCGAAATATTCATCTCCATTTGGGAATTCATGGATCCCGTTTCCATCGACATCGGTGAATTCCATAATCAGATGGGATTCAGCAAAGTTGCCGGATGAGTTAATCCACAAAACCCCTTCATCATTGACCAACGAGACCAGCTGACTGCTGGGGGTTGAATTATTGGGGGGCATAAAAATATTACCGGCCGAATAATTGATGATGTCTACCCCTTCATCAACCATCCATTGGGCGGCGGCAACCAGCTCTGGGCCAGATTGGGCCTGAGCGATGTAAATCGTCGCATCGGGAGCCATCTCGTGCACAATTTCAGCACAGGCGGTTCCATGCGGACCAGACCGGTTGTTTAAAAAGGAGGCATCTTGCCCCGGCATGACAACGATTTGATCTCCCTCTGGCAGACGGGTTCCTTGTAAATCTTGAAACGCATAAAAGCCACCGGGGTCGATAATGCCGACTTTGACCCCGTCACCCGTAATGCCATCCGCATGTACCGCAAGGGCGGCCGTCGTTTCCGGCCCTTCACCTTCCAGCACCGCCTGATTGGTGACACCAGAACGAGGAACTCGCACCCGAGCCACGTTGGGCAGAGCGGTGAGGGCGACTAGCTGTGCAATCGCCTCTTCTGAATCTTGTGCATCACGCAGCAGGTCGAGCGGCAGGCCGATTTCAATCTCAAAATCAACCACGTACCGGACAGATGCACCCAACGCTTCAGCGCCATCTTCGGCCGCATCGCTCTTTTCAGTATCGAGCACTAAGATCATGCGTAGCTCATCATGGCTGTTGATCAAACGGCGGCGTCGGGCCAACTCCTCGGCACCATCCCACCCTTCGTTTTCATAAGCGATCACGAAGTCGAGATAGGTCGCATCTAACCCCAGCGAGGCCATAAAGCCGGACTCGTCTAAAAAGTTTTGCATGCCGATAATCCCTTCTTCACGATGCAGGATCAGCATTTGTTCATACACGGCCGCTAGATTGTCCCGATCTTGTAAATCAAGGTTGGTTAACAGCTCCGCCAGTTCAGGATATTGATCAACCAATTCATCAAGAGATTTAGCTGATTCAAACACATTGCCCAGCTGCTTTTCTATTTTGGTCATGTCCCCCACAATTTGGGGTGTTACAGCGATTTCACTGTTGCGGCCGCCAGAGGCCGGGTCAACGTCTTCCCCCAAAGCGGGGGCGGCCGAATCGCTATTTAGCTCACCGGCTGGGGCTGAAAAGCCACCTTCTTCGGCCGTTTCTGGCTGCTCATCATCACCGCCAGAGCAGGCGGCTAAAACAAGGAGCAAACAGCTAAACATAATCACATAAAAAAATTTGGAACGGTTTCGGTTCATTTTTCCCTCCGAAATAAGTGGAAATTTAATTGTTTCTATTCAGAATCTTGTGGCCTAAATCTCGTCTTTTCGTTTTTGATTTAACAAAGTCAAACCGGAAAAGAGCACAGCAAAGCCGAGTAATACCCCCCAACGAGACAGTAAGTTCTGGGGGGTGTGGGCATAATTTAAATTGAATTCGTAGGCCGCTTCGATGGGGAGCTGACCATCTTGGCAATAAGCGGAATCGGCCGCAGGCAACGCCTGCAAAATGCTGTTATTCGACTCTAAACAGCCTCCGCCACGGGCGGCCAGTCCTTCTAAATCAAGCGTGGTTCCCAAAGCTTCCAACGTCCAGCGGGTGGTTGTGGTCCATGAAATCGCCTCGCCGACGGCCGGGAGCTTGAAGATCGCCCCGGAGAAAATAATTTGCAGAAAAACGATGACGAGGATCGCATAGATAACCGTTGTGCTGGAGCGAACCACCGATGAAAGGAGTAGGCCCAAACACAAGCTGGCCAGGGTCGCTAGGCTCAGCGTGATGTACATTTCGATAAACGCTGGCAACACAACTCCGGCCGAGGGATAGTCAACTTTGAGCGCCAGAACGATCAGCAGGAGCAAACATTGGAACAGTGCAAAGGCAAACAGAACGACGATTTTTGACGAGAAATACGGGATCACCTTCAGGTTGACCAACCGCTCCCGCCGATAAATGGCCGCCTCTTTTACAATTTCATACGCCCCGGCAAAAAGCCCCAACAGTCCGGCCGCCAGCGAGAGCATAAAAATGATGCGCTCCGCATCCCCAGCCACCTGGTACACATGCTGGTAACTTGCGTCTGCGTCGCTCGGGTCACCGGCCAGCCACTGCTCCGCGATATTTTCTTGAATGAGGCTGCGAATGACCTGGGGGTTTTCCCCAACCAGATCATGCTGATTTGCCATGAGCAACAGCAATAGCCCGATAATCGGCATCACGGCCAATAAAATGATGAGGCTCAACCGATCCCGCCGGATCAGAGACAAATACCGGCCAGCTAGGACTGTGAACTGATCCCAATATGAGATCTGCATCGTCCCTTTTTGGACCTCGTGCTGCCGATTGGTCCGGTTAAATTCAACCTGCTCTAAACGACCCGCCACATAATCACGGTGCTGGGACGAAAGCCGATAGAGCTGTTCCCAAACTTGCGCCGCCGTGTAGTCTGGGAAATCTGCAATAAGACGGTCGCTCTGTTTGCGCCAATGTTCTGGGAACAGGACTTGAGCGGCCGGAGATGACAGGCTGGTGTAAATGTCTGCAAAATCGGCGGTGCCGAAAAACTCAGTTGCTTCGGCCGGTGGGCCAAAATAGACCAGTCGCCCATCTGCTAAAAACGCCACATGGGTACATTCGGTGATGTTTACAGTCGCATGGGTGATCAAAATCACCGTCCGGCCGCCGTCAGCCAATCCGCGCAGGGTGCGCATCATCTTTTTTTCAAGCCCAGGGTCTAGCCCAGATGTCGGCTCATCTAAAAAGAAAAGCCCCGGCTCGCTGAGCAATTCGGCCGCGATGCTGACCCGTTTGCGCTGGCCACCGCTTAAGGCACGCACTAGCGTATGACGATGGCCGCTCATTTCAACCTGTTCTAAAACCCGGTCGATTTTTTCATCAATCTCCGCGTCTGTCGCTTCTTCAAGCTGTAGCTGCCCCGTGTATGTCAGCGCTTCTTCAACCGTCAGCAGGTCGTGCAAAATATCATCTTGCGGCACATAGCCTAAGATGGTCCGGTAGGCACCAAAGTTGTCATACAGGTTGTCACCGTTGACCAGCACGTTCCCATCGGCCGGTGAAAAACCGCTTAACGCTTTGATCAAGGTGCTCTTGCCCGCACCCGATCCACCCACCAGCGCCACAAATTCGTGTGGCAAAATCGACAGGCTAACGTCGGTTAATATCGCTTTGGTTTCTCCGCCACCGATGTCGACAATCCGGTCCAGATCAATCGCATCGAGCCGATAGTTCCCTTCGGGCGAGTATTCGATGAGGCGGCCGTTTTGGAAAAAGAGCTTAAACGGGCCGATCTGGACCTCGTCCCCTTCTTTTAGATTGGGGGTGCCTTCAACCAGCTGCCCGTTTAAAAAGGTCCCGTTGCCGCTATCCATATCTTGGATCGCATAGCTGCCGTTTGGATTTTTATAGATTTTGGTATGCTCGCGTGACACGGCCGGATGGGAAAGGACCAGGTCGCAACTGGGGACCCGGCCGACGATAACGGTGCCGTTGGCCAGTTTGTCTAGCTCAATTTCAGCCACAAGCTGGCTGTAGCTGGTGACCGCATCTTCAATCGCAGCGGCACCCGTTTTGCCGAGCTCAACCCCATCTTTGGTGAGCTGCACCGTCATAATCACAGAATTCCCCGAATCGTCTTCGATGATTAAGACATCGTCATCGCCAACGGTGACAGGCTGACTGGCAATCAGCCGTTCGGAATTGAGCAACGTGCCGCAGCTGCTGTCCAGATCAACCACGGTGATCTCATCCTTGTTTACAAAAAACCGCAGATGATTGCGCGAAATATGATCTTGCGGGATCGATAGCTCGCAGTGCGGGCTCCGGCCGAGAATGTCCCCATTTGCTAGGTCATATTTGATCGGCTCTTGATTTTGCTCTTTTACGATTAAGGTGACGTGCGTTGCCATAGGAAATACCGGACCGCAAGGGCGTTTTGACTGAAAGAGGTGTAGATGGAATTAAGTTGTTTTCTAATTGCCTGACACAACACTAAAAAATGTTTTTTGACGGGAGTTACTACTCTGTAATATTTATGATTTCCATTTCTTGTTGCGAACGTCATTCCCACGAAGGTGGGAATCCAGCGCTAAGTCTGGCACTAGATTCCTGTCCCTGTCTTCACAGGGATGACGTTCTCGTCAGTGATTTTTAGTTGATCTGGCAAAGGTGTTGGGGTGATGGGGATCAATTGATAAACGAAGTGTAGGGTGGATCATGATCCCCATTGCATCATCTACCGGATGCTTTGTCTCATGTTTGGCCGGATGTGGCTTGTGCAGTGCTCCGGTTTTTGTTGATCAAGGGACGTAAGAGACGGGAACAAACGATTTTCTACGTGGCATAGACGATTTCCCCCTTTTTTCATCCCTCAACCAACTCTTTGTTGTACCAATCGACTAACGGACCGTGGGGGATGTGGGCGATTTTAATGATGCCCCACGCATACGATTTAAATAGCAGATTAGCCGAGAGGAATAACTTAATATACAATCGACCATCACACTCCCATACTTAAGCAGAAAATTTAATTTATGAGCAATCAACTACAGATTACCCCGCCTTCACCAGATAATAGTGACCCAAACGTAGAAATTGGGTACGTCACATTACCTATAAGTCAAAGTCAATTTTCAGATTTTATCAATAGCTTACTTGGAAGTTCACAAGCGATTAATGGCAAGTTTGAATTTCCATTTGAGCTTCAACGCAAAGACATAAGGAAAATCCATAATCGCTTTGAGCAACGAATTACACAGCAAAATGGTGGCAAATTGGTTCGTTTTTTTGCCAGAATAGATTTTTCTGATGGTATTTCTCAAGAGTTGATGAGCATTGAAGAACTAGAGACTTTTATTTATGTAGATAATGGAGTAGCAGAAAGGGTTTATGTCCGGTGGGACTATTTAATCAAGTTTTCTGACAAAGATTTTGTTGAAAAACAACAAATTAATCTTTACTTTGATACACAGGGCGAGCAAGCAAAACGAAATTTATCTCGTAGGTCTGGAAATTCTAAATACTGTGGCCGCATATCGTTTCGAATTGAGCACACCGCAAGAACATGGGGAAATGATATTAGTCGGGACCTGCAGAATTTCGCAGATGAGCTAAATAGAAAAAACAACGTTAATTTTTTTAATTCTTTCTGCATTCGAATAATTGACCAATACCCTGAATTTTTCAAACGAGGTTCTCTTAGCCCTGTACCGATGCTAGTAGTAATTATGTTCTTAGCAACCCTTTTGTTTATTGGGATTTTTTCCGCATTAACAGTCAGTTCATCATCAACGCTCGCACTTGGATCAATAATAACTATTGAAAATTTTAATGAGCTAAAGGGATCATTTGAAATGGCAAATAGTCCACATAAGGTCGAAGAGTTTGTCCGAGAATTTATTAAATTGTCGGAAACTTCGTTTGCAGATAGAGAAATAGTCAATGAAACTAACAAAAGAGCGAGTTCCAGGTTTATTTCGATTTTAGGTTCACTATCGATATTGATGTTTCTTGTTTTATTCGTAAGATCCTTCATCCCTACATATCACAGTTTTCTTTTATTTTCTCAGGCTTCTAAAACATATAAAACCAAAAGACTGAGAAGTGAAAATAATTCCTTTTTGGCAATTATGGCAAGCATTATTTTTTCTGTGATTCTGGGTGTATTAATAAATATTTTTTCAACTCCAATAATTGAGTACTTAACGAGTTAATTGAAGCAAAACGATAACAATAATGATCGACCAACTTCCAAAAAAAATCGTCGGGTCCTGTCCGCTAGACTGCCCAGATACCTGTGGCGTGATCACAGAGGTGCAGGGTGACCGAGCCGTAAATTTTTATGGTGACCCGGATCACCCGGTTACAAAGGGATGGCTATGCACCAAAGTGCGGCCGTTTTTAGACGAGTACGTTTATCATCCTGATCGGCTAACGACCCCCATGCGGCGCACCAGCAAAAAAAGCGAAGCCCCAGCTTTTGCCCCGATTAGCTGGGACGAGGCGTTAGATGAAATTGCAGACCGTTGGAAGGGGATTATTGCGGAGTATGGGGCGGAAGCGATTTTGCCCTACAGCTTTAGCGGCACGTTAGGCACACTACAGAATTACATTGCAGGTGCCCGGCTGTTTAACAGGATGGGGGCCAGCCAGCTGGAACGGAGCATTTGTGGTGCAGCAGCTGCGGCCGCAACTGAATACACCATCGGCCGGAAATTGAGCGTGCCGTATGCAGATGTGATCCACAGCAAGCTGATTATTTTGTGGGGAACCAACCCGATCAGCACCGGCCCACACTTTATGCCGTTCTTGAACGAGGCGAAGAAAAACGGGACCCAAGTGGTTGTAATCGATCCACGCCGGACCCGCACGGCCAAGCAGGCGCACTGGCACATCGCCCCCAAAGCTGGCACAGATGGGGCGTTGGCACTGGCGATGGCCCACGTGATTTTTGCTGAGAATCTGCATGATAAAGAGTGGCTGGCCGAGCATAGCGTTGGTTGGGAGCAGTTTGAAGCACATGTCGCCCAATACACGCCTGAATGGGCGGCCGAAGAGTGCGGGCTGGACGTAGAAACGATTGTCAAACTCGCCCGGCTGTACGCGACCGACACTCCGTCTCTCATCAAATCGGCCGACGGGGTGCAGCGGCACACCAACGGTGGACAAACGTTTCGAGCCATCGTTTCGCTGCCCGCAATTACGGGGCAATATGGCAAATTGGGGGCCGGGTTGGCTTACTCGACCGGTGGCTTTTATCAGTGGGACAGTGAGCAATTTAATCGCTGGGGCGACTGCCCCAAACCGGGGCGTTGGGTGAATATGAACCGGCTGGGGGCCGCTTTGACGGGAGAAATTCAAGATCCGCCGATCATGTCGCTGTATGTGTTTACGGCGAACCCGGCCGCGTCTACGGCCAACGCCGCACTTGTGCGCCAAGGGCTGCTGCGCGAAGATCTGTTTACGGTGGTGCATGAGCTGTTTATGACCGATACGGCCGACATGGCGGACATTATCCTGCCAGCCACATCGCAGCTTGAGCAGGTCGACATCCATCGTGCATACGGCCATACGGTGTTGAGCATTAACGATCAAGCGATTCCACCGTTGGGTGAGTGCCGGTCTAACTGGGATACGTCACGTGCGTTGGCCCGGGCGATGGGGTATACCGAACCGTGGTTGCACGATGAGGCTGAGCGTGTGATCGATGAGCTGTTGGCTCACTCTAAAACGCCGGGTGTAAGTGACCTGACTGTGGCTAAAATGCGCGAGATGGGGGGCAGCTATCAGCCATCTGTGGCGCAACAGCGGCCGTGGTCAGATGGGGTTTTTGAGACCCCCAGCGGCAAAGTTGAGCTGTTTAGCCAGGCGATGGCGGACGATGGGTTGGCCCCTTTGCCCACGTACACGGCTCCACATGATGTGGCGGCACCGGCCGGTGAGCTGAGCGAAGCTTTGAGCTTGATTTCAGGTGCGTCTCACTACGCCGTGACCACGGTGTTTGGCAACAGCAGCGGCATGAAAAAGCATAGCCCAGAGCCGTTTGTTGAAATTAATCCGGCCGATGCGGCAGCCAGGGGAATTGAAAATGGGGATCGAGTAGAGGTGATGAACGGCCGAGGAGCCGTACAGGTCAAAGCGGTGGTGACAGACGGGGTGCGCATCGGGGTTGCCATTTCTCCCAAGGGGCATTGGGCCAAACATTATGGGGGTAAAAACATCAATTGGCTCACTCCAGATGCGTTAGGAGATTTAGCGGGGCAAAGTACTTATCACACCAATTTGGTCTGGATTTCGAAGGTGCTGTAGCCAGTCCTTTGTTTTTATTTGCAGTCTCCTCGTAGGGTGCGAGATACCCGACGTAAATGATCAAAAGGCTCAAGAAAACGGTGAGGGGATCTCGCCCGTGGCATGGGGATAGGTTGTAAAAACGGCAATTATCGCGATCTCGCAGGATTAATCTTGCGGTTAAGATAGGAAGCCCGATGAATCGGGCTCGGCGACTGTTTCAACCTAATGCAGCAGTTTTTTTATCTTAAATAAGGAGGGGAGCCATTGGAGAAATGACTTAGGCATGATGCAACGGGCTGTGCAAAATCATATCGGCCGCCTTTTCCCCAATCATCATCGTCGGTGCATTGGTATTCCCCCCGACAATCTCCGGCATCACCGACGCATCAACCACCCGTAACCCCTCGACGCCGTGTACTTTTAGGTCGGGGGCCACCACCGCCAGTGGGTCAATGCCCATCTTACAGGTGCCACAAAAATGCCAGTTGGTCCCCAGCTTCTCCCGCAAATAGGCAAACAATTCAGCATCTGATTGAACCGGAGCGCCGGGAAACTCCTCAACCACATCGGCATTCTGGTATGGTGATGTTTGGATCAATTGGCGCACCAGCCTGACACCTTTCAGCAACGTCTGCATATCTTCGGTTTCTTCAAAATAGTTAGGCTGAATAATCGGGTGTTCTAAAGGGTCATTTGAGCGCAAGGCGACAAACCCGCGATCTTTCGGCCGCATCAGGCTGACGGTGATGTAGAAATCAACCCCATCCTCACCGGTGTAGTCGATCACGCTTGAGTAAAGCTGAATGTTTGGAATCGCTTGCTCCGGTTCCGTTTTGATAAAGGCCCCAACCGCTCCCCAGCTCATCCCTAACACGCCTGATTTTTTGGATGCATATTCGATCTCGGCCGCACGTATCTGCTTGGCCGTGACCCGCAGCGGCGGATCACACTGGAAGCGCATCACCACTTGGGCATGATCCTGCAAGTTTTGCCCCACGCCGGGCAGGTTCGCCACAACGGGAATCCCATGCTTTTGTAGCTCTGCGGCCGGGCCGATGCCGGACAGTAGCAACAGCTGCGGCGAGTTGATCGCACCGCCGCACAAAATCACCTCGCGACTAGCACGGGCCACTTTGCGCTCACCCTGGTGCTGGTATTCAACCCCAACCGCTCGTTTGCCCTCAAACAAAATTTTGGTGACGGTAGCGTGGGTGATGGCGCTCAGGTTCGGCCGGTTGAGGGCCGGTTTGAGCCATGCATCGGCCGCGCTAAAGCGTTCGTTGTTGTGGCGCGTGTACTGGTAGCGGCCGACCCCCTCTTGGGTTGCGCCGTTAAAATCCGGGTTGAACGGCCAGCCAAACTCCTGCCCGGCCGTGATAAACCGCTCAATATTGGTTGAGACCGGTGGCACGGCCCCTAACTTATCGACGTAAAGCTCACCTTCTGTGCCATGAAATTCTGACTCGATTTGCATCTGACGTTCTGATTTCTTGAAATAGGGAAGCACCGATTCGTAATCCCAGCCTGTGTTCCCCAAGTCGGCCCAGCGGTCATAATCCCACCGATGCCCCCGAATGTAGATCATGTTGTTGATCGAGCTGGAGCCGCCGATCACTTTGCCTCTGGGCCACTCCATTTGGCGGCCGTTGAGACCCGGTTGTGGCTCTGTTTTGTAGTTCCAATCTATCGCTGAGCCAAAATGGGAGCGCCAGTGCCACGGGGTTTTAAGGTGCGGATGATCGTCTGGACCACCCGCCTCAAGAATTAAAACGTGGTTGTTTGGGTCTGCTGAAAGTCGGTGGGCTAAAAGGCATCCGGCCGAGCCTGCCCCGATGATGATGAAATCAGTCATAGTCCCCAGATTATAGTTCGGTTTGGCAGTTTCAGCGGGAAGCAAATTCTTTACCCTGAGGGTGGGCAAACGGCTATCGGTTCAATTCGTTCAGAACTGAAAATTGTGTGAGAAAACATCTCGAAACGGGGCTAAAAACTTTCGCTCTGGAGACCAATCTGCAATCGCAAATACAACCTCTGCAAACACCCCATTAAATTCTGTCTCAAGCGCTCGTCGAAACGAAATAGCCGTTTGTTGCGCATCGTTGCCAAAGGCTCCACATCCCCATGCACCCAAAATCAAGGATTTATGACCAAACGCCTGCGCGATCGATAAAACCCTTATAATTCGCTGCTCTAACAAAACTGAAGATTCCGGCTGGCCGATTGCAGGCGCATACGGAGCCGCACAAGAAACGATAGTTAGCAGCCAAGGCGTATCTAGTGCTTCCCCATTATCTGTGCGGAATATAGGTACTTCGGGAGAATAAATTGCCCAATCTGTTGAATCTGGCCGAGTCCTTTTTAAATGTGAGGCGTACATTGGATCATCGACTAAAGTGGAATATAAGCAGCTAGATCGGCACAGAACTTCTTCTTGAGCACGTCCTCCGCTTAAGAAGCCTCCGCCCGGATTAATTCCGCTCGCAAAATTTAACGCAATAGGGTTTAAGCCTGTGTCATAGGTTCGAAAAGCTGCTCCCAGAGTTGTTTCGTTGCTGACCCGGATTTTTGTCGTTGTGGGTGGTCTTTGTACGGGATCTGGCAATCTGTCTTGTGGAGAGATGCTTTGCTTGAGATTGATTGATCGCTTAACCAATGGGCTCCAGTTGATTTCACGATCTTGATAACGATAAAAGCCTTGGCGCGAAGCCTTAACGGCCGACTGCCCTAAGCGGGCAGCTTGGACGCGCGGAATGCTTAACTCAGATTGCCTTTGCTGTGCCATTTCGGCCGAGTCTAATGTGGGTAGAAATTCTAACATCATAGGGAGTTGACATCGTTGGCTATCGATCCTGATTTAAAGCTAAACAGCCATTCTTATAAGCCAAGTTACGCTCCGGCTTTGATAAATCTGCTATAACTTAAAAACTTGATAGATTCTGTATCTTCTTGCGAAGAAAATCAGCGGGTTAAAAGCTGCATCACTTCGCTAAAAACGGGGAAATATGGTATTTTTCGGCCGGAATCGTAGCATCATTTCGAATTTTTTGACCGGACAAACAGGATGGATTAGGTGTTATTGTAACAACCGACCATTGGTTATTCCCCATTGACCTACCGAAAACTGGACCTTATGACAGCCTCGGCCGCCAAATTTTCCCAACTGCTCACCGCCGCCATCCGCACCATCAAAGCCCGCACTGGGAAGAAAATCGAAATTATCCAAGACGAAATCGGCTTCGAGCTCGGCCGGAACGGTGGTTCCTACATCGCCTATTTGCGCAAAAACAACCTCCCCAGCGATTTCGAAAGTTTAGAACTGCTCGCCCGCCATCTGATCAATTTGGAGGCGCTAGACGCCACGCAGAGCCGTGACCTGCTTGTAAGCGGGGGGCATCCTGAGGCAGATGGGTTGGTGCGCCACTGGTTTGACCAACAAGCTGAAACCGATACCAGCTCGCCAGAGGCCAAACCCCATCGAGCCAGTTACCAGAAGCCGTTTATCGTCGGGCCGCCGATCAGCCATCCTAAACAGTTTTTCGGCCGCAAGCGGGAAACCCGCCGGATTTTTAACTTTTTAAGCGGCCTGCCGTTTGAACACACGGCCATTGTCGGGCCACGACGCAGCGGAAAAACCTCTCTGTTGCATTATGTGCGTCAGCTTCCGTTTACAGATCCAGCCGATCTACGTCCCGATCAAGCTGGACCGACGCTGCCCCATCCTGAACGATACCAAACGATCTTTGTAGATTTCCAAGATCCCCGTATGCGCTCACTGCCTCAGCTGTTGCAACATTTGTTAGAGGGGATGGGTGTAAGCGCCTCTGATTCGCTCGATTTAGACACCTTTATGGATCTGGTTGCTGATCTATTGAGTCAACGGCCGACGATCATCCTATTTGACGAACTGGCGGCCGGACTCAGCTCTCCCGGCTTAGACCTCGCCTTTTGGTGGGCCATGCGCTCGATGATCAACTTGGCCGGAAACGGCGGCTTGGCCTTTATCATCGCCAGCTCGGGTGATCCGGCCGGGATGGCAATCGAAAATGATAAAGCGTCCCCATTTTTCAACATCTTTAACACGATACAGCTCGGCCCACTCACCGAAGACGAGGCGCGGGAGTTGATCAACTCATCCCCCATAAACGTACCGGGCGATATGCAGGATTGGATGTTGCAGAAAAGCGGCCGGTGGCCCTGCCTGCTCCAAATTTTGTGCCGTGATTTTCTGGATAGCCAACAGGCGGGGGAAACCGACACGCTGTGGCAAAACGATGCGCTGGCCCAGTTTAAGAATTACGCAGCCTTGCTAAACGGATGATTCTGTTACCCGCACATGTCATATTTTTGCCAAACGGAGACGCGCCAGCGGCACGTCTCTACTGGTCGCACAATCTCGTAGAGACGCCCCGCTGGGGCGTCTTTTCCCATCGGCGCGTCTTTTGCACCTGGGGGCCGCATGACTGACCCTGAAAAAGACAGCCGTTTTTTGCTGTTCTGGATATTTTT